>JAEZGD010000146.1 GCA_023417165.1 Planctomycetota bacterium | reverse complement strand
GAGCAGTTCGACCTGCGGGTCATCCGGCTCGACCGGCATGCCCCCCAGATCACGCAGCAATTGCGTCGCTTGCCGGCGCGAGACGCCGCCAGGCTTGCCCACGAGCGCCACACGCCGCCCTGAGAGCCAGGTCCAATCGTTCGAAGCATCCATCATGCGCGCACACGAATCCGCGAAGCGTTCTTAAACCGTTTATGATAGCGAATCGGCTCTTCATCCGAGCGGGGGACGTCAGTCCCCTGAATTCGCGTCCACACAGAACAACGCCAACGCAGCCAACCTGTGCTTATGGGTTCCTTCCGTAATGAAAAGGCACGAGGTCATCAGCTGGAGCGGGCTTTTGCCGCGTCGGAACACCAGCACTGGCCGGAGGCCAGTGGCACCCCAGCTCGTCAGCCTACACGTCGATTTCCATGCCGTCGCAGCCGATCTCGGACTGGGGAAAGATTTGTCGGACCGCTGCCAGGCCGATCGGATCGTCGTCGAGCGACAGTGGATTGACGTGCACCAAAATCAGCCGCTTCACGCCGGCCGCCTTGGCGACTTCCGCCACCGGCGTCGCACAACTATGCCCGGTCTTTACGGCGATGTCTTCATAGCCATCGGCAAAGTAGCACTCGTGCACTAGCGTGTCGACTCCGCGAATCTGCTCGACATACGCCGCATCGGTCTTGGCCGTGGTATCGGTGACATACGCCAGCGAATGCCCCGGCCAATCAATGCGATACCCCACCGAGCCGCCCGGATGCACCAGCGGAAACCAGCGCAGTCGACTGCCATCGGCCAGTTCGACCGGGCCCGCTAGTGGCACATACTCACACGGCAGCGCGACCGGAAACAAATCCGGCGCGAGCAGATGTTCTTGCAACGAAGCGAGCTTCGCCGCTTCGCCATGCACGCGCACGCGATGGACGTTCTTCTGATACAGCACGTCAAACAGAAACGTCAGACCGATGATATGATCGAGATGCGCATGGCTCAGGAAGACGTCGAGCGTATCGGTTTGCAGGTGATCGCGCACGCGAAAGAAGCCGGTGCCGGCGTCTAAAACCACTCCCAGTTCAGGCAGCATGAAACAGGCCGTCTGGCGACGGTTGTTGGGATGATAGCCAGTGCTGCCGAGCAAAAGAAGTTTCATGCCGCACAGTATAGTTTGTGCCGCGCCCCGAACGAAAGCCGCGCTGGGAGGGAGTGTGCGATGATTCGCTACTTCGGCTTAAATAGCTTATCGAGCCCTTCCTGCAGTTTGTTCTCGATCAGATTGCCGGCGGCGTTTTGCAGCAATTGCCCGGCGAGTTGGTCGAGGGCCCGCGCGTCGAGCTGCGGCTTCGAAACTGTGCCATTGATCGGCACCTTTACCGATTGCCCGCGCAGCGAACTGAGCACGCGATCCTTGGCAACCCACTGGTCGCGAATCGGCACCTCGACAATCAAGCCCAACGTTTGATCGGTGCCGACGGAACCGGTGGTGATCAACGTCGTATCGCCGACCATGATCTGCAAACCGCGATGATAAACGCGACCATTGTTCAATTCGACCTGCACGTCTTGCTGCGGCAAGGTGAGCCACTGAACCGAGTCGGCGCGGAAGTTGGGATCGAGCGGCTTGCGTTCCAGCAGCGAACGCACCTGCGTCGCGAGCAGCACATACTGTTCCGCGAGCGGACCAGGTCCGACGCGACCGCCATGCACCGTCATTGTCCCGCGTGCCGCGCCCGCTTCCGGTGTCATCACCGGAAACGTCGCCCCTTCGACATTGAGCGACAACTTGCCTTCGGCACGCGTCGCATCAGCCAGTAGTGGCGCCACATACTTCAGCCAGGTGCGGCACATCTGCGGCGTGATTTGCACCTGGTCGACCTGCGTGCCTTTGGCCAGTTGGAAGACCATCGGATCATTGGCCAGCACCAGGCGGGGCCACGCTTTCACCCGTCCATCGGCAACCGGCACATCAATGGCCGCGAAACTAACAATGCCGTTTTCGAGCGCCGCATCGATGCTCGCTTCGCCGACCGGCAGTCCATAGATCTCGGCCGAGTTCCAACCCACACCTGCGCGGCCAACGAGTTCCTTTGGCCAGACCCACTTTTGCGTCGCCGGGGCGCGCGGATCTTGTGAGGCCGACGTGACCAAGGTCGGCAGCGGACCACGCAACAAAAACTGCCGCTTGTCCGCGCCGCTGATCTGCAAACTTTCGCCCAGGTAGGCAGCGAGGATCGCAGCGACGTTCTTCAGGTCATAGGCAATCTCGCCGCTGAGATCGACGACCGGCTTGGTGGTCAAAGCGTCGATCTGGCCGCGGGCGACCACGTTAACCATGTCGGAAGTTACGTTCAAATGTGTCGCGACCAGGCGATCGCGCACATGATCGAATTCGCCTTGGCCATGCCAGGCGAGCTTCGGCTCTTGCCACACGGTGGTCCACCCCTGCGACACATTGGCCACTGGCGCGATTGGCACCAGCCCCGCATTGCTGCCGGCCCGCTGAGCGAGCGCCGCGTTCTCGACTTCGGCGGTCCACTTGGCGTGAGTGACATTGGCTTGATGCGTGAACTTCAGCCGCCCGTCGGTCATGCCTGACCATTTACGCGTCGGCTGCGTGCCAGGCGTGTCGAACCAACCGCTCAGTCGTTCTAAATCGGCGCGATAACCAACATCGCCGCTGATCGCCAGCGCTCCGCTACGAGGCTCGATCGTCAGCTTGTCGGCGCGCAGTGCCACGGCGCTCGTCGCGGCAACCAGCGATTCTGATTCCACGCGTCCTTCGCGATAGGAATACGTTGCATCGCCGCTGAAATGCGATTCTGACTCGCGAATCGTGATGCCGAGCAATTGCAGCTGCAAATTGGCGACATCGATCTTTGCGTCGCGCACCGTCAGCGACTCGGGCGACGAGATCAGCTTGGTTTTGATCTTGGCGTCGCCGGTCGCTTGCTGGACAGTCACCGGCAGCCAATGCTGCACGCGTGGCAGCCAGCGCGAAAGCTCGCCGCTGGCGACGATATCAAGTGGCCAGACCGAATTATTGAGCGGATCAGCAATGGGCTGGCTGAGTTCGGCTTGCAGTTGATCGGCCCCGGCGACCAGGCGCAATTGCATGCCGTCGAGCTGTCGTAGACCGCGCGCATCGCCCCGCCCTGCCGCGGCCAGATCGCAGTTAAGCTGCGATTCGCGCCACGGCTGTTGCCCCGGCAGCGTCAGCTCGAAGTTGGTCACTTCCGCATCGCCTTGGGCGCGAAAATCTTCTTCGCCTTCGCGCTGCCAGCTCATATCGCCTTTAAGCTCGCCCGCCAGGCGAACGTCGTCGAGATCGACGAAGCGATTGAGTTCATCCAGGAGTTGCGACAAGTCGCCGCTGGCGGTGAGTTCGCCGCTTTCAAGCGTGCCGCGCGCGCTGAGCGACAGGAAGCTCGCCGCGCACGACAGCCGTTCGATGACCGGTCCCGCAGCCGATTGTTGCGCCGCCAGCGTGATGCTGATCGGCTCGTCCCAGGCAATCTCGCGACCGTTCTGCAGCGCCGCGAGCGGTGACGATTTCAACTCGCCATCCCAGCGCCGCTTCTTGCCGGCCGTGTGACTGGCTAGCGCCAAGGTCACGACGCCAGAGGTGATTTCAGTCCCTTCGCGAATCCGCAGCGTTTGCGGCAACTGCGCCGCGATCTTGGCCAAGTCGAGTTCGCCGCGCACCGTGTAGTCTTCGTTTTGCAATGCCGCCAGCGCGGTGGCGCTCACGTCGCTCCAACCACCCAACGGCAATTGCCCGGCGGCGGTAAGTTGCGCGAAATCACTGGCCAGTTCGACATTGGTGAACTTCATCCGCCCGCGCGCCAGTTCAATGTCGCCGCTGGCATTCAGCTTCGCGCTGCGGAGCGTATCGCTGCCGAGCCACTGCGGCGCTGCAAAGCGGAGGTCTTCGCCGCTGAGCTTCGCGACCTTCAGCGATTGCTGTGAAAAGTCGGCATTGTAGATCCACTGCGCCTCGCACGATGCCGCGCCTTCCAGATCAGCTTCCGCCACAAAGCGACGCACTAGCGGACGCAGCATGGCGAGCGGCGTCGCCGTGGTCTTGAGTGAGAGCGTGCCGCCAGGCTCGCCGGCTTGCGGCTGGGCACGCGGCGTGTGCCATTCGTAAGCCGCTTCGAGCGGGCGCGGCGTGCCGTGCGTGTCGTGCACTTCGCCAGCCATCTGCAATTGCGACGGCATGTCAGGCGTCGCGGGTAGCACGACCGATGCATTCACCTTCTGCAACTGCCAGGCAAGCTGTCGCGTCGTATCAGCGATCTCGACCGCGCCATCTTCGACTTGCAGCGTCAAAGCGAGACTGCTTCCCGATGCGGGTGCTTCCAACCAGGGTGCGATGGCATCTTCCAGATTGCTGCCATCGTCGCGCAGGGCAATGGCGACGCGCGGCTGCAGGATGCGAATCGTACCGAGGTTCGAGGCGTTGGTCGCCAGTTGCGATAGCGTGCGTTCGATCCGAACCGCAGGGACTTCCGCCAGCGTACGTCCATCCGCATCGCGCCACGTGATGTTGCGCAGTTCGACTGGCGACAACCAACCCAGCGAAGCGCCGCGCACACTCACGGCCCCTTTCAGCTCCGGCACCGCGCGGTCGACCACGACCTGTAACAGCGGCGTCATCGCCACCAACTGCGGCGCAAACCACACAAGCGCCACCAGGCCCAGCAACACCAACCAGCGTTTGCGCAGCAACATACTGCGAGGCGACGGCGAGCGCGCGGGCGAATCGTGCGTGGTAGTGGTGCGAGCCATGCGAACATCCTTGCTCGAACGATTCCAAGGGCGCGCGAGCGCGCACCCCAGCGAGAATTTCGTGGGATTGTAGATACGACCAGCGAAGCTCGCTAGTTCAACTGCCGGTGCTAGCAAGCTAGAAGTTCAAAACTCGAATTTGCCGCATCGTAAGCGTCTAGCTGTCGTTCTTTCGCGTCCGTGACTCAAGGAGTGAGCCAACTCTTAGCATTGAAAGCAGCATTGCCCACTGAAACGCAATGGCTCCCGGGAAGCAAAGCAGCAGCCACCAGTTCGACCGAAGTCCCAGATAGTAACGCAGTAAGAGCATTGTCAGAAACCCGCCGATGACAGGTAACACCCACTCGAAGACCAGTTCTACGAGATTGATGCCGCGGTTTTTTTCATCGGACAAACAACCACGACCTTCTGCGCCTACTCCGGCCAATGCTCCACTTCTTTCGCCACTGCCACCAACTCACCATCCATCGTCCGGGCGATGAACTCGCCGGGCTTCACTTGGCCGAGGTTAAAGAGGACGGCTAGGTTCAGATCACCAGGCAGTTTGATGAGTGCGGCGGCCGTACATGCCAGCGCCCCGTTGTGAGAGTTGACGAGGCGCCCGTCGCCGGCGTTCCACCTCAGCCAGCCGAAGCCATAGTGAAGTTCATTCTGCTTCTTCTCGGCATCAGCGGCGCGAATCAACGCCTGGGCGGAGAACATCTGCTCGACGACCTCGCTGGTTAGCAGCGGCTTGGCATCGGCGGGAAGTTGGCGATCGAAGGCCGCGGCAAAGCGAGCCAGATCGGCCGCCGACGCGATCCAACCACCATGAGCATCGAGAGCTTGCTGATTCCAGCCACCGTACTGCACTGGCACCCCATGCGCGGCATCGCCAGCATGTTCGCCGACGACCGGGCGGATCTTGTCAGTCAAGCAGGTGTAATAACGGACTTCGTTCTCCGCCCGCTCCGATTCCAGCGAACCGCCAATTCGCGGCGCGGTAATGCCCAGCGGCGCGAAGACTTCGCGCTTCACGAACGCTTCATAGCTCTCGCCTGAGAGCGTTTCGATGACGCGTCCTAGCAGGCAATAGCCGAAGTTGGAGTATGCATACTTCTCGCCCGGCGTGGTGTCGAGCGGTTGCCCCAGCATATAGCGAATGATCTCGGTAGGACCAATAACTTTCGTCCCCAGCGCCTTCGAAATGCGATCGAACGCGAACATCGGATCGTACGATTTATCGCGATTCCAACCGCCGGTGTGCGTTAAGCAATGCGCGATCGTGATGTCGGCCCAGCGCTCGTCCGGCTTGGCGTCGGGGGCAAGGTGCGGCTCGAGCTTTAAGATGTCGACGACCTTATCATCCAGCATCAGCTTCTGAGCTTGCAGCAAGCGCAGGATGGCGACGGCAGTGATCGGCTTCGAGATGCTGGCGATGCGAAACAGCGACGAGAGCGCGACGGGCTCTTGATGGTCGCGATCGGCCAGCCCGAAACCGCGTTCATAAACCAGCTTGCCGCGGCGCGTCACCGCGAGTTGTCCGCCAGGCACCGCATGCTTGGTCATGAAGCCTTGCATCCAGCGATCGAGCGGCGCGAGCGCCGGCGAAGTATCGCCCACCGCGGGGATTTCCGCAGGCGGTGTTTCCTCGGCGGCAAAGGCTAATTTCGGCATCAAAACGCCTGCAGCGACGGCGGCCTGCAAGCAATGTCGGCGGGTGATTTTCATGGTTGTGAAACTAGCAGCGCCTCGCGGCGGGAGCAACTGTTTTTAGCGGGCGTAGTCCACTCGCGGAGCGAGAGGACTACTTTCAGGACTACGGAAGTCTGCCGGGGCGCAATATACTGCAAGCTGCAGCCCCTCTCCTGTTTGCCTTGCAAGGCTTGCCGCTATGAGCACGTATCCGCGACTGTTTCGCGTGCATCAACACTTCGCCCGACCGCGCGTCGACGATATCGCGGGCGAGGTCGCGGCGCAGCTTAAACGCTTACAACTTGGCAGTGTCATACAGCCGAACCAGCGCGTGGCCATTACGGCCGGCAGTCGCGGCATTGCGCACATTCACCTCATTATCAAGGCGATTTGCGATCACGTGCGATCATTGGGCGCGCTGCCGTTTATCGTGCCGGCGATGGGCAGCCACGGCGGCGGCACGGCGGAAGGCCAGCGTCAACTGATCGAAGGCTACGGCATCACCGAAGCGTTCTGCGGTTGCCCGATTTTGGCAAGCATGGAGACCGTCGTCGTTTGCGAAGCGGCCGAAGGCTTTCCGGTCCATTTCGACAAGCATGCCTTTGCCGCCGATCACGTGATTGTTTGCGGACGGATCAAGCCGCATACCGGCTTTGTCGGCGAGATCGAAAGCGGCCTGATGAAGATGATGCTGATTGGCCTCGGCAAGCACGAAGGGGCGAAGATCTATCATCGCGCGATCATGAATTACAGCTTTGGCCAGATCCTGCGCAGCGTCGCGCGCGAGGTGCTGGCCCGCTGTCGTGTGGTGGCGGGATTGGCGATTGTCGAGAACGCTTATGACGAAACCGCGTGGATCGAAGCGGTCGCACCGAACGCTTTTGAAACGCGCGAGCCCGAACTACTGAAGCTGGCGCGCGAGTGGTTGCCGCGACTGCCATTTAACACGGCCGATATTTTGATCGTCGACGAGATCGGCAAGAATATCAGTGGCACCGGCATGGATACGAACGTCATCGGCCGCAAATACAACGACCACGTCGCCTGGCCGGACGAGTATCCGAAGATCAAACGCGTGGCGGTGCGCGGGCTGACGCCGGAGACGCATGGCAACGCGACCGGGATTGGCATCAGCGAGTTTTGTCGCTCGCAAGCGGTGCGCGATATGGATCAACGCATCACCCGGATTAATTGCCTCACCGGCGGTCACCCCACCGCCGCCATGTTGCCGCTGGACTACGAAACCGACCGCGAGATGATCGACGCGATGCTGCCGACGATCGGCCTGACGCCGCCGCAAGACGCCCGGCTGATGTGGATTCGCAATACGCTGCATGTCGCCGATTTAGAATGTTCCGAAGCTTATTACTCGGAGGCCCAAGCGCGCAGCGACCTGGAGATTGTCATTCCGCCGCGCGCCATGCCCTTTGATGCGATGGGCAACCTGGTCGCTTCGTAAGGAAAGTTCCTCATCGCGAGCCTGTTCGACTGGTCTATCCCACTACGGCGGCTAGGTTTACAATCGCACCGTTGTAGCTCGCACGTCTCGGAATGGCACGGATGACAAACTCCTGGTCGGAAAAGCTGGCCACACATTACGGCCTGCGCCTGCCGGAGGATTTGCGCGCCTGGCTCGACGACGAAATCTGGCGGCTGGCCGGCGGTGCGGAGTTTAGCCAGCCCCAATCGCCGGACCAATTAATCGATCCTGATGGGTCGATCTGGGGCGGCTTCATGCTGCCCGACACCTTGCCGATTGTCGGAAACGATTACGGCGACTGGCTTTGCTTGCGGATCGCTGCCGATGGCCACGTCCGCGAAGTCCTGCATTGGAACCATGGCGGTGGCGACTGGATTCCCTATGGGCGTTCGCTGGCCGAAGCCCTGATCTACGACGCGGCCAGCCGCATCCTCTACGATCGCAAGCCTGAGTTCACTTCGCCGGAGCCCCCGACCGAGGAAGTTTTTCGCCTGGCCCAGTGGGCGGTCGACTATGCGACTCCAGGGCGTAGCGGCGTACAGCCCTTTTGGCGTTCGCCGCCACGGGGCGAGGAAATTCTTTCGCAATTGCTCACCAATCATGTCGCCGAGGACGTTGCCCGACGCGACCAATGCCTGGCGGCGCTCACCAATCGCTTGCGGCGCGAAGGCAGCCCGCGCTTGGCCAGTTCGCTAGGCGTGCCGTGGGAACCCGACTTTGTCCGTTGGCAGTTCGATAGCCAACTGCTGCCGGCCGCCATGCATGCGCCGCTGACCAAACACTTTGGCGAGCCGATTGACGCCATCATCGCTCAAGACTGGAACGCGGCCGAGCGCGCGGCGCTGTATGTCGCACGCTCGCGACAAGACCTCGGCTGGGCGCTCGAAATCGCCGGCTGGGCGGCCGAGCGGCGCGGCGACTTATCGGCCGCCATTGGCTTATACGAACTCGGCGCGCGGGCGCCGATCTTCAGCGACGACGCCGTCCGCTTCCGTTCGCAGTGGTTTCCGCCAGGCTTTGGCAAGTTCGCGGCGTTTCGTCTGGCCGAACTTCGCCAGCACTTGCCGCCGGCGCTGCAGCGCGATGATTACCTGCAACTGTTCTTGGTTGACGATGCCGACACGCTGCGCCAGCGCGTCCGCGACTACTGGTACGCGCAAGCCGAGCGCGCCCAGCGTCAAGGCGATACCGAGACCGTTTATCACGCGCTGTATCAAGCTGGTTGGGACTGCGGCCTGCCGACGCTCGACGAGTACGGTCCGCTCTTGGAACGACTCGCCGACGCCGCCAAGCAACTTGGCTCGCAGCCCCTCGCGCGACTTGCGCACGCGCATCGCCAATCGCTGCTGTAAACGTTTGACCTCTTAAAAGAAGCCGCCTCCTCCGCCCATGGGACGATGCGCGCCTGGCGGCAGACTTTGCTGCCTTTTCACCTGGCGTAGCGCCGTCAGAAACGCTTCGACCTGCTCGTGCATGGCCCACGTCTGCGAGATACTCAAGGCGTTCGCGCTGGGCACCGCCGAGATGGTGCCTTGCCAACCATTGGGATCGACCGAGGACGTAATGCCTTCGATCAAACTCTCGTAATCATCTACTTCCGGATCGGGCGTCTTCACCAGGTCGCCCACGGGATACAACACCACGATCCGAAACTCTGGATTCGAACTTACGTTGTCTTGGGTCGTCACGACAAATCCGGGCGCGCGAAATGTCCAGCCCAAATCCAACGGACGCGTGATTTGTTCGAGCGCGGTGCGCAGCGTAACGTCTTCCAGCGCGAGGGTGATCGGCGTATCGAGCGCTATGCCATTGTCGCTTAAGGTCTTTTCATCGAGCAGGATTTTGCATCCCGCCGCTTTCTGTAAATCCTCAAGCGCGTTCTTCAGTGATGTGCCGTTAAACTCGATTGTGACCGGCTTCGCCAGCGCTTGCTGTCCAACCTTGAACGTCTCTTTCTGATGAGGCGTCAGCGCGGCGACCGGCAAGAATGCCGACTGGCTCTCCTCCGCGACTACCGCGACACCCGGCAATTCTAGAGCGTTGCTCCGTTCATCGGCCTTAGTCGAACCGACCAAACTGCATGCCAGTCCAATCGATATTGCCCATCGGCGTACCAACAAGCTGCTCATAACACTCTCCTTTGTTCGCCCCTGCTGTTTGGATTGTAAGTAGGAGCATGCGCTGCAAACAAGAAAGTTTTGGTCGCTCGCTCCGTTTACTCCCAGCGCACACGCTGGCGGCGAGTGGCTTGTTTCTTCGGCACATAATATTTGGCGTCGCGCGCATTGCCGCTCTGGCCAGCGACCCCAGGCGTCCAAGGCAAGAGGCCATGTTGCAGCTTGGCTTTGCGCAGCGCCGCGAGATACGCTTCGATTTGCTCGTGCACTTCCCACGTTTGCCCAATCACAATCGATTGACCAATTGGATCGGATGTGATTGTCCCTTCGCCGGTGCCGGGATCTCGCCAAGTTTCTGGATGTAACGTCTCCGTCAGGC
>JAEZGD010000014.1 GCA_023417165.1 Planctomycetota bacterium | reverse complement strand
GTGCTGTTCATCGACGAGATTCACCGCATGCCGCGCGTCGTCGAAGAGTACCTCTATACGGCCATGGAGGACTTCCGCATCGACCTGGTGCTCGGCGAAGGGGTCAACGCGCGAACGCACAATCTGTGGCTCAAGCCGTTCACGCTCGTCGGCGCCACCACGCGCGCTGGCATGCTCAGCGGGCCGCTTCGCGATCGCTTCCAGATCCGTGAGCACCTGGGCTTTTACTCGGTCCCCGAATTGACGGAGATCATCCGTCGCAGTTCGGTCAAACTCGACATTCCCACCACCGAAGAAGCCGCGCTCGAAATCGCGCGGCGCAGTCGCGGCACGCCGCGCATCGCCAACAACCGCTTACGCTGGGTGCGCGACTATGCTACCAGTCGCGCCGGCGGCAAGATCGATCTCGAAATCGCCCAGGCGGCGCTGAAGATGGCAGGCGTCGACAAGCTGGGTCTCGCGGGGCTGGATCGCAAGTACCTGGAAACGATCATCCGCGTCTTTGGCGGCGGCCCGGCCGGGCTGGAAGCGATCGCCCACACCATGAACGCCTCGCCTGACACGCTGGCCGACGAAGTTGAGCCCTATCTGCTGCGGATCGAGATGGTCGTCCGCTCGCCGCGCGGGCGGATCCTCACCGCCAAGGCTTACGAACATTTGCAATTGCAAGCGCCGCCGCGTCAGGAAGAGGAAGCGTAATCCACGCGGGCTCTAGCTCTCGTTCAGCCGCTGCGAAAGCCGCTTATACGGCGTGGTGATGTCGAACCAGAATTCGGTACCGTCGGTGCAGCGAATACGGTCGAATTGCTGATCCGCCTCCTCAATGAGCGCCTGCTCCTCGAACGTCTTGTCCAGGTACTGCACCACATCGTATTCGTCGGAGGTGCGCACGACACGATACGGCTGCTGCTGCGAACCATTGCCGGTCGCGAGGATCCCTTCGACGCAAGCGGCCGCGACGTAGGTCTCGAAGTTGGCTTGCTCTTCGTCGCCAGACGCCCTGGCGATGTGGCTCAAGTACAAATGAGCGCGCGGGCAAAGCAGCAGATTGGGCATCGCCTTGCCGAGGACGGTGCGCGCCGCCTCGTTCTTGTTCGCTTCCAACAATTCGACGGCGCTGGTCAATTCGTCCGAGTAGGGATCGTAATCGTCGGCAGTCGTCACCAGTGCAAAGAGTTGCAGGTAACGCTGACGATTGGGCGACTTCAGAAACGCCTCGAATTCGTTCTGCATCGCAGCACCCTCCCTGCTGCTAAGCTAACGGATTGGCTGCCGAAATACACGTGAATTTTGCGGACGCTTAGCACTACGCCGCTTTCGCACCTGAGCGTCCGGCGTAAGCCGGATGAATGCGGGCTGCGTTCACAGGGCGGGCCGCAGTTGTGGGGAGGACGCATTCAGGGGACTCACGTCCCCCGCTCAGGTTGAGCAGGAGATGCGTCTCTTAGAATCGCACGACCACGCCGGCCCCGGTGAAAAAGTCGATGGCTTGCTCACTCAGGCCTTTGCCCGCGCGAATGTCGAGTTGCAGATTGTTCGTGACCGAATAGGTAAAGCCACCGTTGATGTAATGCTCGGTAGGCATCGTTTCGGCTCCGCTGGGCGAGATCATGAACCATTCGGTATAAGCGCCGACGCGATCGGTCAGTCCGTAGCCGATGGTCCACGACTGAGCGAAGTCCACATACGACTCTCGGCTGTCCGCATCGACGTTGAGGTTGACTTGCGTGCTGCCTGCGGTGCTGAGGAACTCGTTGATTTCCCAACCATACAGCCAGTTCACGCCTGGCAAGGCGCGGTCGTTCGTATAAATGCGCGAGCCGGTCGGCACCGTCATTTGCGGCATGAGGGCCATCTCGGGCAAGATGCCTTGCTGCTGGGTCAGCCCCAGCTTCAGGCCGACATACAGGTCTTCGTGTCCATCGTTGGTTCCTGTGACGCCGCGAATGCTGTCGGCGGCATACGTCCAACCCGCTCGTAGCTCCAGCCATTCGGCCAAGACGCCCACGCGGAGCAGTGTCTCGGGATACGAATGAGCGCGGACCTGTGTGCCGCCTTGGTCATCAAACAAATAGGTATAGCCCATCTCCAACTGCACCACACCGCGGCCCACGGTGCACGACGCTTCGGTGAAGTCAGGGCGATCGCTCGCCAGCGGTTCATCCATGCTTGGCGGGCCGCCAATCGGTTCCGCATCGCTATTCCAGCGCAGCAGCGTCGGCGAGGCCGGGGCACACTCGCAGGAATCATTCACCAGCTGCAGCCAATCCGGCGGCGCAGCCAACGCCAGCGACCCGCCCGCTGCTAACAGTATGCCCAGTGCCCAATGCGATACTCGAACCATTGCCGACTCCCTGATAAACCACTTCCTACTATAGAGAGTCGTCTAAATACAGGTTTTGATTGACCAAAAACCATGATTTAGCAAACCACAAAAGCAGTTTTACCGGCGCGGAATGCCAGAGTCGCATAGATGCATGCAGTCCAGCGGCTAGCGCCTGGTTCCTAAAGGATGCGAGGGACCAGAGCGGACCGCGGGGCATCCAGAAACCTGAGCGGGGAGCTCCCTGGATTCGCGATCCACTCGCGTGGTCAGTCACCGCACGATCGAGAAAGGCGCGGCGTCTAGCCAGTTGGCAGAGACGCATGTAGGGGACTGACGTCCCCCGCTCAGAAAGAGAAAGATGGCCGTTAGTGCAAGAAGGTATTAGCGACGCGTTCGCGCTCGCGGTCGATCTGCTCGCCGGTCGCGCCTAGGCGTTGCAGGATGCTGACGGTCATGGCGAGCGCCACTTCGCCTTCACCTGAGAACACCTGCTCGGCACCGGCCTGCCGCAGCTTCGGCAGTTCGCGCACATATTGCGAGCGCGCCAGCACGCGAATGCTGGGATTCAGCTCCTTCGCGCGGCGCACGATCTCTTCGTCGGCGCTGCTGGTGCCCGAGCTCAGGATCAAGTTCTCGGCGGCTTGCACGCCGGCTTCCATCAAGACTTCGGGCCGACTAGCGTCGCCGTAAATAGCGTGCACATCGAAGGCCTTCAGTCGGCGCACGGTTTCGTGATTGAGCTCGACGACCGTCGGCTCGATGCCGTTATCGAGCAGCAATTGGGTGACGGTCTGGCCCACAGGACCATAGCCGACCACGACTGCGCGATGCCGCGGCGAGCTTTCCTCGGCCTCGTCATGATCGTGCAAGCTGGCGACGCCGTCGTGCTGGCGTCCCGATCGCTTCTTCAGCCAAGACTCCATCGGTCCGACCATGCGATACAGCAGTGGATTGAGCGTGATCGAAACGAGCGCCGCTGCGACCAGCGTATTGATAATCTCGTCCGACACGATGCCCAGGTGCTTGCCGAGCGTAGCCAGAATGAACGAGAACTCGCCGATCTGCGCCAGCGCCACCGAGACCGAAATCGCCACGCGCACCGGATAACCCAGCAGCAGCACAATCAACAGCGCAGACAGCGGCTTGGCCACCAGCACAATCGCCAAAGTGGTGCAAATAATGACCGGCGACTCGAGCAACTGCATCGGGTCAAACAGCATGCCGACCGAAACAAAGAACAGCACCGCGAAGGCGTCACGCATGGGCAACGCTTCGGACGCGGCCCGCAAGCTAAACTCGCTGCGGCCCACGATCATGCCGGCGAGGAACGCTCCCAGGGCCATCGAAACGCCAAAGATCTGCGCCGAACCGACGGCGATTCCGAGCGCAACGACCAGCACCGTGAGCGTAAATAGCTCGCGCGAACGCGTCGCGGCGACACGTTCCAGCATCCAGGGAATTACGCGACCGCCGACGATAAAGACGGTGGCGACCAGCGCGGTGATTTTCAGCCCGGCGACTCCCAGCGCAATGGCCAATTCGCTCAGGCCGGCAGGCTCGTCGCCAAATACGGCCGGAAGCAGCACGAGCGCCACGACGGTCAG
>JAEZGD010000109.1 GCA_023417165.1 Planctomycetota bacterium | reverse complement strand
CGCGGCTCCGAAAGAGCCGATCAAGACCTTCGAAAACTCGCCTGTCACCGAACAGCCGGTCAAGCTCCTCGATGGCCGCTATGGCCCATACGTGACCGATGGCGTCACCAACGCTTCGCTCCCCAAGGGCATGAACGCCGAAGAGTTGACGCTGCCTCAAGCGTTGCAACTGCTGGCCGAGCGAGCCGCCGCTGCACCAAGCCCCAAGGCGAAACGCAAAGCCGCGAAAAAGGCTGCCAAGAAGGCCGCGACCAAAACGGCGAAGAAAGCCGCTAAAAAGGCGAAGCAACCGCAGATCGGCGACGACGTCGATGCACCGTTTTAATCGCGATCGATCCGCGTAGGACGAAGCCATGCTTCGTCCTTATTCTGCAGCGACGCATGGTCGAAGCATGGCTTCGGCCTACGTTTAGTCACCAACCGCTGTTGCATAGGCGACCGCATGTGAGCGGCAGTGCGAGATGCTGATATGCATTTCGGCGATGCGCAGCTTCTCGCAGTGTTCGCGAGCGCCGCCGCCCAGGCGAATCAGTGGCCGCCCACCTGGTTCGTTGCGGACTTCGATATCGGTCCACGAGATCCCGCGCGCCCATCCGGTGCCTAGCGCCTTCAGCACGGCTTCTTTCGCCGCCCAACGCCCCGCATAGTGTTGCATGGCCGCTTTGCGCGCGGTGCAGTATTCGATTTCGTGCTGGGTAAAAACCCGCGCCAAGAACAACTCGCCGTGGCGCTCGATCATCTGCGCGATGCGCAGCACTTCGACGATGTCGGTTCCGATACCGATGATGTTCATAGTCGTTACCTCTTCACGCCGCACGCACGTTCGGCGCGCTCCAGCACTTCGCGAGCTTTCTCGCGCGCCTTAGCAGCGCCATCCGCCAGAATCTGTTCGACGCGAGCAGGATCGGCGGCCAGTTGCGCGCGGCGCTCGCGAGCTTCGGCAAAATAGGCGTCGGCAGCATCGGCCAGCGCTTTCTTCACTTCGCCATAACCAAAGCCGCCAGCGCGATACTTGGCTGCCATCGCTTCGCGGCGTTCGGCATCAACAAACAGCGAATAGAGCTGATACAGGTGATCCCCTTCCGGCTCTTTGGGCTCTTCCATCGGCCGCGCATCGGTTTGAATGCGCATCACCTTTTTGCGCATCTGCTTGGGATCTTCGAAGATCTCGATGGTGTTGTTATAGCTCTTCGACATCTTCTCGCCGTCGAGCCCTGGCACCTTGGCCGAGTCTTCGAGCACCTTGTACTTCGGCAGCACAAAGGTCTCGCCGAACAGGTGATTAAAGCTGCCAGCGACGTCGCGCGCGACTTCAATATGCTGGATCTGATCCGCACCGACCGGCACGATCTGCGAGTCGTAGATCAAAATGTCGGCCGACATCAGCACGGGATAGGTGAACAGCCCCGCATCGGCCGCGATTCCCTTTGCCGCTTTGTCTTTGTAGCTGACGCAGCGTTCCAAGATGCCCATCGGCGTGACGCTCATCAATAGCCACGTCAATTGCGTCACCTCGGGCACGTCCGACTGCACGAATAGAATTGCCTTGGCGGGATCGAGTCCGAGCGCGAGCAAGTCGAGGGCCGCATCGAGCGTATAGCCGCGCAGCGCGGCCGCGTCGCGCACCGTTGTTAGCGCGTGCAGGTTGGCGATGAAGTAATAGGCTTCGTTGTCGTGCTGCAGATCGATGTACTGCTTGATCGCACCGAAGTAATTACCCCAGTGGAATCGCCCCGTCGGTTGAATGCCGGAAAGAACACGCATAATCGTTGATTCGGTTTAGCGGAAAGGAGGACGAACTCAGGCTTCGTCCTATGTGGATAGTGTCAGGGTGCGAACGAGTTCTTTCACGCTGCCAACGCCGGCGGCTTGCAGCGCCGCAGGCAGTTCGCTGACCAAACGTTGAGACACCGTGGGATCGTAGTAGTTCGCGGTGCCGATCTGAACGGCGCTGGCGCCTGCGACGATGAACTCCATCACGTCGTCGATCGTGGCGATGCCACCGATGCCGATCAGCGGAGTCTGCACCGCCTGGGCGACCTGATGCACGCAGCGAAGCGCGATCGGCTTGATCGCCGGACCACTCAAACCTCCCATCACATTGCCGAGCAGCGGCCGACGCTTGCGCCAGTCGATCGCCATGCCAAGCACCGTGTTGATGAGCGAAATGGCATCCGCGCCGCCGTCTTCGGCGCCTTTGGCGATATCGGCGATGCGCGTGACGTTGGGAGTCAGCTTCGCGATGATCGGCAATATGCAGCGCTCGCGCACGCCAGCGACCAGACGGCGACACGACTCGCCATCGGTGCCGAAATCGACGCCGCCCGAAACGTTCGGGCAAGAGACATTCAGCTCCACCGCCGCGATGCCTTCGTGCTGGCTGAGCTGGGCGGCCATTTCGATGAACTCTTCCGGCGTCCGCCCGGCAATGCTGACGATAATGGCGGTTTGCAGCGTTCGCAGGTAAGGCAGATGATGCTCGCAAAACGCATCGATACCATCGTTATCCAAACCGATGCTGTTGAGCATGCCGGCGGTGGTTTCGACGGTGCGCCACGGCTTGTTGCC
>JAEZGD010000083.1 GCA_023417165.1 Planctomycetota bacterium | reverse complement strand
GCCTTAACCGCTGCTGGTTATTGAAGGCGATATTCTGCTCGCGGCTGACTGACCTTAGTCGTCGATCCAAACGGCGTCTTCTTCGAGCGCCTTCTTGCGGCGTAGCGAGGTATTGAAGTTGAAGCCGGTGCCGCTGGGGCGGCGATCGACGAGTCCCTTCAAACCAAGCTGACGCGGATCGTCCGCCAGCTTCTGAGCGAACACCTTCAGGTCATCGACGATGGGACGCGCGTCGCGCGTGACCTTCTCGACGCTGGCAGCGGCGTTGTTCAAGCGATTGTAGAGTTCGTCGTCGCGCACCAGCTTGCCCAGCGTGCCGTCGCTGTTGTTCATGCGCTCGGTCATCTGGGCGAGTTGTCCGAGCAGGCCATCGATCGTTTCAATGCTGCTGTCGACATTGTTCACGATGTTTTCGCCGCGCTCGCCAAGCGGGCGGGTAAACTTCTCGATGTTGTCGAGGTTCGTGTTGGCGCGGGCGCTCATTTCTTTGACACTAGAGAATGCTTCACGCGCTTCCACTAGGGTTTGCTTCGCCTGGGCGAAGGTCTCTGGCATGTCTTTCAGCGAGCCCTTCAGCGCGCCAATTAGTTCCGGATCGCCAACGACGCCGTTAATGGTGGTCATTGCCTGATTGAAGTTACCGAGCGCTTGCTCGCTTTTGACCAGCAGGCGTTGCAGTTGGTCTTCGTTGTTCACCACGATGGTATTGAGATTGCGTGCGCCGACCGCCACCTCTTGCCCTGCGGTGTCGATCGAACGAATGGCATTGCCCAGGTCTTTCTCCAGGTTCAGCAGCACATTGAAGGCTTCCATCGGATTGGCCGAGACGATGCCGTCGGCGCGGAAATCGCCGTCGGACAAGAACTCGGCCGACGTCGAAACCTGCCCGCTGGGCACGAACTCGATAATGGAATCGCCGAGGATCGAAGCATTGGCGATGCGCACCATATCGCTCTTTTGGAGCTTGTACTGGGTATCGATGCGCAAGGTCACGACGACGCCCCCTTCGTCCAGCAGCTTGACGCCGGCGACGCGGCCGATGAGCACGCCATCTTTGCGAATCGGCGTATCGACGCTCACGCCGGGCGCCGTAGGAAAGCCCACATACAGCGTATATTTGCGCTGCAGCGGGTTGGGAATCGCTCCCACCAGCATCACGAGGATGGCGGCCACGATGGCTGAAGCCAGCACCACCACACCGACACGGAATTGAAGTACGCGCTCGTCCATAACTGTAATCAATGGTAGAAGGTGGCGTTCCGCAGGCGAAAGGCTTTCGTCTGCGGATCACCATTCGCTAACCACTGTGTTGCATCTCCTGCAAGCGTTCTCCGGCTTCGCCGTGAATAAACTGGGTCACGCGCTTGTCGCGGGAACGTTCCATTTGACTGGGCGGACCATCGAAGATGATCTGCGGTTCATCCGGCTCCAGTCTCGACAGCGGATAGACCATCACCACGCGATCCGCAACTTTGCGGGCCGTCCGCATATCGTGCGTGACGACCACGCTGGTCACCGTATGCAGCTGACGCGTCCGCATGATGAGCTCGTTAATGACATCGCTCATGATCGGGTCGAGACCCGTCGTTGGTTCGTCATACAACACCAACTCGGGATTCAAAACTAGCGCTCTGGCGAGTCCGACCCGTTTACGCATGCCGCCAGAGAGTTCCGCGGGTTTCTTGCGCAGCACCGATTCGGTCAGGCCAACCTCGGCCAACCGGCTCACGACCCGCTCGCGGATTTCGTTTTCTTGCAATTTCGCGTGCTGGCGGAGCGGAAAGGCCACGTTTTGACCGATCGTCATGCTGTCGAATAAAGCCGCGTTCTGGAAGACAAAGCCATAACGTGTGCGGAGCTCGGTGAGCTCTTTGTCGTTCAACGTTGACAGATCCTGGCCGTCAAAAAGCACTTGCCCACGCGTGGGATGGACCAGTCCGATCAGCGCCTTCATCAACACGGTCTTGCCGCAGCCGCTTTCGCCAATCACGGCCAGCGTCTGACCGCGCGGCACCGCCAGGTTGATATTGCGCAGCACTTGCTGCCGGCCAAAAATGACCGAGAGATCGCGCACCTCGATCAGCGGCCGCTCGGCGGCTTCACTGACATCGCGTTCAAGTTGTGCGCGGGCGGTCAGCATGGCAATGGATGCGTGCAGCGAGAGTGAACGAGTTTAACTACTGAGCAGGTTCAGGCCTTCGGGCCATAACGAGTCGTAAACGCTATCGAGCAGAATGGTCAACATCAGGTCGACGATCAAAATCAACACAAAGGAATACACGAAGGAGGCCGTCGCGGCGCGTCCCACCCCTTCGGCGCCAGGATCGCAATGGAAGCCGCGATAGCAACTTACCATCGCGATGATGCCACCAAAGAAGACGCTTTTGAACACCCCCATGAACAGGTCGAACATGCCAACGAACTGCTGCGAGTTGTGCCAATAGTGATGCTTGTCGATGCCCAGGATCACAATGCTATAGAAGTAGCCGCCGGTCACGCCCATGAAGTTGGCCATGATCGTTAACGTGGGAATCAAAAGCACGCAAGCGATAAAACGCGGCACGACTAGGTAGTGAATGGGATTCGCGCCCATGCTATCCAGGGCATCGATCTGTTCGGTGACGCGCATCGTGCCGAGTTCCGCCGCCATCGCGCTACCGACGCGGCCCGCCAGCATGGTCGCTGCCAGCACGGGACCGAGTTCGCGCACCAGCGAAAGATTGATGACGCCGCCCAGCCGCGTTTCCAGGCCGATTTCGTCGAACATGTTGTAGCTTTGCACCGCCAGCACCATGCCGATGAATGTTCCCGTTAGTGCGACGACGGGCAAGCTGAGCACGCCCACCTGGTAGAAGTTGGGCAGCAGTGTTTCCTTGCGCGGGCGGCGCGTCACCATCCACGCGAGCGCGCTGTAAACGAACAGCGCATAGTCGCCAATGGCTTCGATGCCTTCCATCGCAAGCGCACCCCAATCGGCGACCCATTCATACAGAATGGCCAGGACGCCTTGCGGCTCTGGTTCGCTGGTCGGTGTGATATCCGCGGTGGCCATCGTCTTTTGTCGCCGCTATCTGGCGGTGTGAAAGGCAAGCCTCGAAGGAATCGTAAAGCCGGCGATGATCGGGAACAGCCCGTCAATCTGCCAGCATTGCTGGCGCACTCTCCCGAGAAGACAGTGTGCCGCGCATCATTCTTCGACCGTCTGACCGGGAAGGTTGAGTGAAGTTTACTGCCTGCGGCAAGTTTGCCGTCTTCGTTGATCTTGCTCGTCGGATTCCCGTCGAGTTACAACAGCGCTGATTCAGTTCCAATACTTATGGAGGGTGATGCGATGAAGCGGCTTTTGTTAACGCTAGCGGTGTTGTTAGGGATGGCAACGACGATGGCCGCTGTTGGTGAAGAGAAGCCGGCCGATGAAAAGGCTCGCCTCGAAGCCAAGATTGAAGAGTTGACGCAACGACTCAATCAAATGCAGAAGGAACTGGTCGAACTGCAAAAGGAATCGCGGCCAGTGATGGTCACCCGTGTTTATGATATGGCAGACATTGTGCTACCGACGAAATATGACTCGCCCTTCTCGCATGCCACACTGTTAGTCAGTGAGGATCGTCGAAATCGTTTAGCTTTCGAATCAAGAATCGATTCATGGATATGGTTGGTCAGAAAGCGGATTGTGCCAAGTTCGTGGAAGGATGGCGGTACTGGCGAAGGCAACCTTGCTTCATTTCCCACGAACATGACCCTGGTGGTTAATCAGTCTGAAGCGGTGCATGTCGAACTGGCGGCGTTCTTCAACGAAATACGACAAGCCAAGCAGCAACTCAAACGGCTGGATGTGGGCGTTGAATTGTCGCCGCAACCCAAGTGGAAATAACCGTCGAAATGCCGAGTGCTCGATGGCGGTCGCGATTGCCCGAGCGTTCGCGCGCGAGGAACGAAGGGTAATGTGATTTCGAGGCGTTCTGTTCCGCGCAAGCCCCTTGCTGCCTTCCTGGCCGAGACGCGCGAATGGAAGAAGCGGCTGGAGAAGTCTGGCCTGAGCGTTCAAGTCACGCCGACGCCCAAGGATCTTGTGGAACAATTCGATGCAGCGAAGCGCGACTGATGTGCGCTTGGGCGGTGCAAAAACGCCAAACGCTCGGTACCCCAGCAGGTTAACCGAGCGTTCGCGCGATGAGGGACGTACGCGGATGCCGATTGGGCATCGTTGTTGTTAGCGGGCCGGACGTTCGCCACCACGACGACCACCTTGACCGCCTTGGCCACGGCGACCGCCTAATTCTTTACGCAGGGCTTCGCGCTCTTCGTCGTTGAGCTTGCCGTCGCCGTCCTTGTCGTACTTCTTGGTCAGTTCTTCGCGGCGCTTGGCGGCTTCAGCTTCGGCGGCCTTGCGAGCTTCGGCACGCTCTTCGTCATTGAGCTTGCCATCGCCGTCCTTGTCGAACTTCTTCAGCGTTTCTTCGCGGCGCTTGGCAGCTTCTTCTTCGGCGGCCTTGCGAGCTTCGGCGCGCTCTTCATCGTTGAGCTTGCCGTCGCCGTCTTTATCGAACTTCTTGATCGTTTCTTCGCGATTGAAGTTGCCACGCGGGGCACCTTCGCCGCCTCGGCGTCCACGACGTTGTCCTTCTTGCGCGTCAGCCACCGACACGCAGGCCACCAACGCCACGCACACCATGCCCAGAATCCAACGCTTCATTTTCAATTCCTTCGTCTGGTTGATTCGCAAATGTTTGCCCAGTCTTAGCTGCCCCGGACTGGGCCGCCTTCTATAAAAACAAACCCAAGGGGTGGAAGAAGGTTTCGCCAGGCGAAGAAATTTTGGCGGCGACGACTTGGGGCGCGATCTAGAGCGAGCCCGCCTCTAGCAGGGTAAGATAGCTGCGACGCTCCGAATCACGGAGCTCTAGTTGAGCGGCCAATTCCGCCAGCGCTGCTTTGGCGGGTGCGAGTTCGCTCTCGGGCGCGACGATTTCGAGTTCCAGAAACGTACCCAAACCATCGACCTCGTCCCAAGCCACGTCGATCGCGCGGCCCAGTGCCACGGCGTGGCCGGTGCGACGCGACTTGCTAACCAGGCCGCCCACCTGAAAACCCAGCGCCGCCAGCAGCGTCTGATAGTCGGCAGCGACCGCACCGGGCGCGAGCGGCACTTCAATCTCACGCCGCGTCGTGGTGGTGGTATCGAGCTTCGGTCCCTTATAGGTGAAGAGGTTCACCTCACCGATCTGCCGCAGGCGAAACGCCTCGTCGGTTTGGCGAAAGTCGCGTGCAGGATGAGCAAAATACGTGTCGATCTGTCGCACCGGCGCGCCCAGCACGATGCCATGCGCTTGCAGGCGAGTCGCGAGAGCGAGGGGATCGCGGACGGGAAACTTCTGTTCGATCTCGAGCATGATGTGATTCCTTTCACGCTACAATAACAAGTTCCCGACCTTTGCCACGTGCTGATGCCATCATGACGAATAAACCACAGTTTCAATCTGACGATCCCCACGACGTTCCCACGGCCAAACGCGCGAACTATCTGATGTGGATCTTCATCATCGGAGTCGTGGCGTTGATGGGGGCGCTGCTGGTGATGCCGCGCGGTAGCAACGGGGGTCGTTATGGCACTGCCCATCCGTCGGTGGGCAAAGCGCCGGAAGACTGGACGCTCGAACCTCTGACTGGTGATCCGCCAGCGATTGCCTTGGCGGACCTGAAAGGCAAGGTGACGCTGGTCAACTTCTGGGGAACGTGGTGTCCACCTTGCCAGGTCGAGTTTCCGCATATCGTGAAGCTGTGGGAAGAGCTTCGCGGAGATCCGAGTTTTCAATTAGCGGCCGTGTCGTGTGAGCCTGGCATTGAGAAAGATATCGATGAACTGCGCGAGACGACGGCGCGGTTCTTAGACAACGCGAAGACCGAGATGCCAACTTACTATGATCCGCAAGGCGTCAGCCGATTGGCGACGATGGACGTCACGGGCGAAGACCTGGCCTATCCTGCCACGATTCTCTTTGGTCGCGATGGCAAAGTACATGCGTACTGGCGCGGCTATATGCCAGGGATGGAAAAGGAAGTTGACAAGGCGGTGCGTGCGGCGCTCGCTGAAAAGTAAGGCCGAGCGCTGCGGCGGTTCGTTCCTACTCCCCTGCCCTGCTGTTTGTTTGCTAGGCGGGCGATTCTTCTGGGCTGAGCTTGTCTCGTAGAGCACGGACGACAGCAGCAGGATCGTGGCTGTGCGTAATTGCGCCGCTGAGAGCGACGCGCTTCAGCCCGGCGGTCGCCACTTGCTCGACATTCTCAAGCGTAATCCCGCCGATGGCGAACGCAGGCAGCGAGATCTGTTGCGCGACTTGCTGCAAGAACGAAACGCCAGGGAAAGCGGCGAACGACTTGGTGGAAGAAGGAAACGTCGGGCCGCAGCCAATGTAATCGGCTCCGTCGCGCACCGCCTGGCGCGCTTGCTCGATCGAATGAGTTGAGACGCCGACCATGGCGCGCGGGCCCACGATCGTGCGCGCGTCTTTGACGCTCAGCTCTTCTTGGCCGACATGCACGCCATCCGCATCGGCCAGCGCCGCCAAGTCGGGACGATCGTTCATGATGAAGAGCGTCTTGCCA
>JAEZGD010000069.1 GCA_023417165.1 Planctomycetota bacterium | reverse complement strand
GTATGGTACGCTCGACTTGAAGCTGTCTCAGCAACCGTTGGTCGGCGTGGAATCGCCGACACCACGGCTGCGGGTGCCGCTTCGCATGACGCGTAGCAGCGTCTATGAAACGCCCGAGTTGTGGATCTTGCGGCAAAAGTCGTTGCAGCAACTGGAACAGTTCGTTCATGCGGCGACCGATCAGACGCTGGCGCGACTGGCGTTTGCGGTGATTGAAGGCGATCCGCCCTGCGTGCTGCTTCGCGTTCGCCCTGGCAAAGGCCCACCGCCCGAGTTGGTCTTTGAAGGGCTGCCGTGCCGGGCATATCTGCGGATTCCGAATCTATACATACCGATCGATCAACGTTTGCAGCCGCCCCTGCGCCGCGACGCTTTGAAGCAGTTGTTGGCTGCGGATGCGACGCAGGTCGTTTGGCTAGAAGCGAGCGACGACGGCAAGTTCACGCCACGTGTGTTGCCCGAAAGCGCGTTTCGCCCGCTTCCTGAATGGGTTGAGTACGTTTTGGCGCGCGATCACGAAACGCTCCACGCGTGGGTGCAAGCCAGCACGTTCGACTTCGATCGGTTTGTCTGTCGCGACGATCTGCCGCCTTCGTCCGAGAAAACCGAACGCACGCCAACGACGAACAAGCCGATGACGACCGCGACTCCACCCGCAGCTGCGCCGGCGACTGCGCCAGCAGCCAAGACGCCGCGCTGCGCGCTGCCAGCACCGACTAAATCGCTGGAGGCGGCCGAACCGAGCGAACTTGAACGCCGCTTGAGCGCTGCCGAGCAGCAATTTGTGGCGCTCAAGACGCCGCTCGATGATCCCGCCCGGACGCCGTTGTGGCAGGAATTGGCGATGCTCAACGCGGTACTCAATCGCCATCAAGAAGCAGGGCAGTGCTTTACGCATACGCTTTGGGAGAGCGACGCTGGTGAGCACTGGGGAGCGGTGGAAGAGTGGCTCACGACCGAAACGAAAGCGTGCTCGTTGCCTTGGGCTTCTGCATTGCGCGAAGTCGATAGCCCGCGCGCCCGCGGTGCGCTGGAACGTCTGGTGCAGGTTGAGTCGCCGATGGGGCAGCATGGACATTTGCTCGCCGCGCTGCTGGTCAGCACGCTGCAACTGAAGCCACAGCGCATGCCTGCGGCGCAATTTGCGGCGGTGCAGCACTTTTTAGAGAAGGTCGAGCCGCTGATGTCGGTGCGCGCGGTGTGGCTCGCCTGGCATGCGTTGTATCAGCGCTCTGGTGACGAACTCACGCTCGCCAGGGCGAGAGACCGCATTCTGCACCGCCTGCATCAGCATGGCTTGCAAGCCGATTTAGAGGTGCCGATCTTCCTACGCGGAGGCGGGGGAAGCTCGGATCGCTATCGCACGATTCGCGAAGAGCTGTTGCAATTGCAGCAGCTTGTCAAAGTGTGGAGCGAACGCAATCGCGGCCTGGCCAGCAACCATACGCAGAATTATCTCGATCTGCTATTTGCATTTGCGCTCGCGCGGCTCGGCGAAATCTCGCTCGCTCAGGACCTGGTGCAAAGCGCAGGCAAGAAGCTTAAGCAGAAGGATCCTGTCCACCGTTGGCTGTTCGAAGCTTTTGCCTATCGAATTCGCCAACTGCTCGAGGGAACGCCTCCCACTGGCCAGTTTCCTGAGCATTTGCTGCGTGAGTTAGAGCAACTTGAGCGGTTAGACCGCTACAAGGCGGACCGCTTGCGGCAGCACTCCAGCATCCTGGAACCGCACGAATCGCTCAACCCTTATCGCGATTGGGGATATCGCCCTGGCACGATCAAGCACGATTTGGCGATGCTGACCGACATTCACGACCGTGGCGAATTGCAGAAGCGGCTCGAAGCGCTGCTGGCCCGCCCGGGAAGCGAGACGGAAATGGCGTGGGTGTTGACCGCGGCTTTGGAGGTAACGTGGCGCGTCGGCGACGATTTCACGCTGCAATTGCTGAAACGAACGTCTGGCGTGCTCAATAAACGCGTCAGTGGAGCCGATCAGGTGCATCTGATCGAGAAGGCCGTCCTGGCAGCGGGGCATTTCGACCTACGCGACCAGGTTGCTCCGCTGTTGCAGCAGTTGCGCAACTGGATCTCGCCGGATGCGGCCGCCGACAAAGACTTGTTCAATGCGCTCGAGCGAGCCCTCAACAAAGCGTTTCAAGGGTTGCGCAAGCTCGGCATGCGCGACGAGATTGAACGCCTACTGGCCGATGCGTCACAGGCCTTGCGCGCCGCGCCGCTGAATATCGATAGTGCGCCGCAGCAGATGCGCATGCTGCTCGTGTTGGCGGCGGCGGGACTTTCGCTAGGCCTGGACGCTGGCTGGCAAGATATCGACCGCGTGCGCGAAAAGCTACTCAGCGAAGACCACGCCCATGAAGGGCATTTGGGCGCGCGAGCGCAAACGCTGCTGGGCGTGAGTTATCTGCAAGCGGTCGGCCAGGCGCCGCTGAAGACGGCCATGGAGCGCTTTCGCGAGTTCTTTGAGCACACGACCGGCGTGCGCGACAATACGACGGTCAACAGCCACTACTCGCTCAAGCAACTCGATGTTGTCGAAGCCTTAGTGCAGATGATGACCAGTGATACGTTTACGATGGATCGCTCGGCGCGCACCTGGCTGGATGATGAAGAATATTTGATTCGTCGCCGCATTCACCGCGATGTGCGGCAGGCGCTGGAACACAAACCCTAAACCTACAATGAACAGCACGCAACTCGCCACTCCTACGCCGCCTGTCGGTTCATATGCGGCCGAGCAATTGTCGTTCGGCCAATTGCGCGAGGAGGCCGAAGAAATCCGCCAACGCATCAACCGCTTTCGCACGGCGCTGGGGAGGTTCTTCGTCAAGAAGCAAGACTTAATTGATCTGATGGCGGTCGCGGCGGTGGCGCAAGAACCGCTGCTGCTCGTCGGGCCGCCTGGCACCGCCAAAAGCGATCTGGTGCTCAAGTTCAAAGACGCTCTCGGTGTGGCGGACGTATCCTACTTTGAGTACATGCTGACGCGGTTTACCGAGCCCTCCGAAATCATCGGTCCGATCGACATCAATCAACTGCGCGATGGTCGCTATGTGCGGCGCGAGCAAGGCAAGTTGCCGACCGCGCAGTTGGCGTTTCTGGATGAGATCTTCAAATCGAATTCGGCGATCCTGAATATTCTGCTGACGATCGTTAACGAAAAAAAGTTCTATCAAGACGGTCAGCCCCAACCGGTCGCGCTGCGCATCCTGTTTGCAGCCCCCAACGAAGTCCCCGAGCAAGGTGAGCTGTCGGCGCTCAAAGACCGTTTTGTGCTGAAAGCGCAAAGCCTGCCGGTACAAGACGAGCATTTTACCGAGCTCATCGATATGGGCTTGCGCAGCGAAGTCTATCGCACTTTGAACCAGAAACCGTGGCAGGAAGGCTTGTGCACGCTCGAGGACTTTCTGAAGGCCAATCGTTATTTGACCGGCTTGTTTGCGCAGCAGCAAACCGGCGCCAGTGGCGAAGAGTTCAACGATCGCAAGACGTTCTTTCCTGATGACGTCTTTCGCGAGTTTCAGCGGTTGGTGAAGACGCTGGTGCGCGAGGACCGCATTTTTATCAGCGATCGCAAGTTGGTGAAGCTCTATAAACTGTTTCGCGTCCGCGCTTGGCTGCTGTCGGGCGGCACAGTCACGCGCGACGATTTGCGATTGCTGGCTTATCTCGGCGAGACGCATGCCGAGATGGATTTGCTACGCGAAAAAGTGCCTAATCTGTTGGGATAAAGGCTGCGATGACTGCTGCGGGCGAAATCCGTGATTCCCAGCTTGCCAGGGCGATTGTCCTGGAAAGCCTGGCGGCGACGCGCCTGGCGCAGCGTGGTTCGGCGACCTGGCAGCAAGGCGTGCGCGTCGCGCTCGAAGTAGCAAGTCATGGTGCACCGCTACTACCGGTGGGATTCTTGGCCGATTTGGCGCATGTCTTGACTGCACCCGTCGAAGAATTGCCGGCCGCGCCGGCGCTTGGCACGTCGACACTGGCGGCCTGGATGCAGCGCTACGAAGACTATGTGTTGGGCAAGCTATTTGCCGATAGTTCGCTGGAGCGCGCGGCATCGGCGGTGCTGCGCTATCAAGGACGCGAGCAAGATCAGGCGATCGCCTTTGTTGCTGAGCAGATTCGCCAGCGCGCACAATTGCCTGGCGTGGTGCTCAGTCCGGGCGTGTTGCGGTCGCTGGCTCAGATGCCGGTGGAACGCCTGGTTGAAGTGGCCGGGCAATCGCATGAAATACTCGATGTCCCGGAATTGCTGAGCAAGCTATACGAGCAGTTAATCGCCGGCGTGCGTGATATCGGCGATTTGCTCGGCAGCGAAGATCTGTTCGAACTCGAACATCGTACGGCGATTGCGCCGGCAGGCGAGCGTCTGGCGCTGCGGCAAGTGCTGTCAGCTAGAGAAACGTTGATGGAAGGTGTTTCGCGGACGCCACCGCGCCACGCCGCGCGAGCGCGCGAAGTACCGACGCGCTTGCTGGATGAGAACGCCTATCCGGTGGGCGGCTTCTCGTCCATCTCGACGCGCGGCACGATCGAAAGCCTGCTCCATTCGCAGTTGGCCTACATGGAGCCGGCAGGTAGCGAACGTCCCGACATGTTCGATATCAAGTTCTTGCGCGACGAACTGCTGTACTATGCGCGCGACGAGAACCAATTCTTTCGACGCCGGCGCACGTTTCTGTTTGTGCTGTTGCCCGAGCTACTCAATATTCGAGTGAAAGATCAGGGGCTGCCTTACCAGCGACTCGTGCTGACGCTGGCGTTGGTCTTGGCGGCGATCGAACGCTTGCTGGCGTGGCTCGGCGATGAAGCGCTGACATTTCAAGTGCTGTTAATGGAAGATGCCACGCGATCGCTAACACGCGAGGCCGATTTGGCGCGGCTGGTGCTGCGCGAGCAGATCGCCAATGGCACCGCCAGCGTCGAATTCATTCCACGATCGGAACTGCACGCCAGAGCGCAAGCTGCGGCGCGACAAAGTCTGTGCCAGATGGTGCTGCTAGGATTGAAAGAACGCCGTGTCGATTGGGGGGAGGCCAGCACCACACAAATCGTTCTCGATCGCGTCACGCCGACGATTGTCGATCAACAGACCACCTGGCATAGCGATGCGACGGCGCTCGATGCTTGGCGCGAATCGCTGCAAAAGCTGCTGGAGATATTGCGCTAATACGCGAGCGCGCTGCCTAACGCAGAACTTCGC
>JAEZGD010000050.1 GCA_023417165.1 Planctomycetota bacterium | reverse complement strand
GCATACGCGCAAACACGTCTGCCACCTGTGGATGCGGAAGCGATCTATCAGCGGCTTGAACAGCAAGAAGCTGAAATTGAGCAGTTGCGCCGGCAACTGAACGAATCGCTCGTGCCGCCAGCGCCTCAGCCTGAGGAGCCGGTCACCACCAGCAGCGAGTTCCATTCCGTCCTGCGCCGCTTAGAAGTTCTGGAACAGGAAAAGAACAAGCCAGCGCCGAAGGACGACAAGAAGGCCAAGAGCGACGCCGATGTCTGGACCGACCTTTCCAATGACAAATGGTCAGTCAAACTGGGCGGCCACGTGCAACTGGATTACATCCAGTGGGCCAACGCCGATCCGCCAATTCCTGGCCAGAACTACTTCGAGTTTCGCCGCTTGCGCTTAATGGCCGACGGGACCGGATACGGTGTCTATGACTTCCGTATTCAGATGGATATCGAACCGGAAAGCGGCGATGGCGTCGCGTCTCCGGTGACGGACATCAAAGATGCCTATCTGACCGTGCACGAGTTGCCATGGGTCAACCGCATGCGCATCGGCAACTTCTTCGTCCCCTTCAGCCTCGAGCAGGTAACGAACGACACCAACAATATCTTCCTCGAACGCTCGATTCCGACGCAGGGCATCTTTGCCGCGGACCGCGAAGTCGGTGTGGCGTTTTATGCCGTGAACGAAGACCAGGACTTCACGTGGACCACGGGCGCATTTTTTGACAATATCAGCGAGTCACTCAAAGAACGCGTCGACGACAACCAAGGCGCGCGTGTGAGTGGGCGTTTGACCTATTTGCCCTACTACGACGAACCTTCGAAGGGGCGCTACCTGGTGCACACTGGCGCCGGCATTCTGTATACACAGGACCAGGACGATTTGATTCGCTTTCGTGCTCGCCCACAGATTCACGAAGGTCCGTTTCTGATCGACAGCGGCAACCAGCCCGGCAATACCTATACAACAGGCAACCTGGAACTGGCGACCGTCTGGGGACCGCTATCGATTCAAAGCGAGTTGTTCGCGTCGAAGGCGAACCTAGCGGTAGGTGATCGCAATCTTTATGGCGCTTACGTCTATGCCAGCTACTTTCTGACGGGCGAGAACCGCATCTACGAACGCTTTGGACAACACGGCGCACAGTTTGGCCGTAACGTTCCCTATACCAACTTCTTCCTGGTGCCTGGCTGCTATGGCACCGGTGCGTGGGAGTTGAAAGCCCGTATTTCGTACCTGGATTTGGACGAGATGAATAGTGGTCGCTACAACGACTTCACGTTCGGTGTGAACTGGTATTGGACCGATCGCATCCGGGTTATGGTCGACTGGATTCATCCCGTGACGAGCGAAGATTCGACGCCGTTTGGCGGCACTGAGTCGGACATTATCGGTATGCGGTTCGACTTCAATTTCTAAATCAAGCTGCCTCCTAGCATGGCTGCGAGTCATGTTATGGCGATGCGATAAGGAATATACGGATGAGAGAGAAATATGGGGCCCTACTGGTGGTGGCATTCGCCACGCTTTCGCTGGTAAACGATACCAAAGCGGGCGGCGGCAGGCATTGTGCCCATTGCGGCTGCCAGGCTGCGTCGCAAAACGTCTGCCGGCTGGTCAAGGAGGAAAAGAAAGTCGAAATCGTTTGCTGGGGATGCCAGAGCGAAGACTTTTGTGTGCCTGGGCCCAGCAAGCCCGGCTGCAAGCACTGCGAGTTCGTTTGCCATGACTGCGAAGAGAACGCCGATCCCAACGCGGTGCAGTCGAAAGCCAAGAAGTTTGTCTGGACCGAGTGGATTCCTGGTTGCAGCGCCAAGGTGTACACCAAGAAGAAGCTCATGAAGAAGGTGATCACGAAGAAAGTTCCCGGCTACAAATGGGTAGTTGAGGACTTGTGCAGCCAGTGCGATGCCAATTGCGTCGGCGCCACCGTCGCGCCTGGTGACCAACTGCCGACACCCCCAGTCGCCGGCGCGAAGCTGAAGTACACCGCGCAAATGTCGTCGATCACGGAGTGAGTGAAGAGGCTGCTCGTTGTTCGCTACTCGTCGCAGATCAAGAGGCAGCCAGGGTGAAACCTGCCTGCCTTTCTTTTTGGTCTCACCAATCATTCTGACGCTATCGTTCTCTATGCGCGCCGACGCGAATCCTGATAATGGATAGCGAAGGGAGCAACGATGACCAGCAGTGACGGTAACGACCGAGCCGCCGACCAGCATGTAGCGATCGCGAAGTGGCTAGAGGGGCTCGCGGCCTATCCGCATCGCCCGGCGAGTGTGGAGCGGATCGAAACGCACATTTCATGCGTTTATCTGGCGGGCGAGTTGGTCTATAAGCTGAAGAAGCCCGTGTGTTTCGATTTCCTCGACTTTCGCACATTGGCCGCGCGCGAGCAGGCGTGTCGTGACGAGGTCCGTCTGAACCGCAGGCTGGCTCCCAACGTCTATCTCGATGTTGTGCCCATGACGCTACAGCAGAACGGCGGCTTGGCCTTGTCTGGCGACGGTGAGGTTGTTGACTGGCTGGTTAAGATGCGTCGCCTGCCAGGCGAGAAGATGCTCGACGCGTTGCATCAAAGTGGCGATCTGCGTCCGGAGCAGATCGACGCGTTATCGGACGTGTTGGCCAACTTCTACGCCGGCCAAGCTCCTTGCGCGATCACGCCTGAGCAATACCGCGAACGGTTTCTGACGCATGTGCGTGACAATCACGAAGCGTTGGCAAGGACGACGCAGCAACTGCGAACCGAAGTGGTGCAAAAGGTCCAGGGCTTTCAGTTGCAACTCTTGCAATTGCAACCTCAGTTGTTTGACGAGCGGGTGAGGGCAGGGCGGATCATTGACGGGCACGGCGACTTGCGGCCCGAGCACATTTGCTTCACCGATCCGATTGCGATCTTCGACTGTATTGAGTTCAGCGAGGAGTTTCGCCGCATCGACGTCGCCGACGAGTTGGCGTTCTTCGTCGAAGAATGCGAATATATTGGCGCGACTTGGATTGAACCGCAATTTATTCGCCGCTACGTCGAGCTAAGCCAGGATCATATCTCGCCGATCCTGTTTGATTTCTATAAGGCATACCGGGCGTCTGTGCGCGCAAAGGTTTCCTTGCTGCGCGGCGCACAGCATGCGGAAGCGAGCAGTGAGGATACCGCTGAGGCGCTCGCTCGGCTGCGCTCGGCCGAACGCTATATTCAGCCGCATCTACGTCCGTTGGTTGTGGCCGTGGGCGGGCTGTCTGGGACCGGCAAGTCGACGCTGGCTACCGCACTCGCCGAGACGCTTGGAGCTTATTTGCTGCGCTCGGATGTGATTCGGGACGAGCTATTCGGCGCGCAGCCGGATATCTGGCAACCAAGTGAAGGAATCTATCGGCCCGAGCAACGCCAACTGGTTTATCACGAAATGTTCCGGCGTGCGGCAGGGCTGCACCAGCAGCAAGTCGCGGTGGTGGTGGACGCCACCTTTTCCAGTGCGGCCAATATCAGCGAAGCGATGGCAGTCGCCGAGCATCCTCAGGCGATCGCGCTATGCGTGGAATGTCAGTGCCGGCCGGAGGTCGCCAGGCAGCGAATTGAGGATCGCTTGCAGCAAGGAACCGATGCTTCCGCGGCACGGCCCGAACTGCACGAGCACCAGCAGCGCCAGTGGCAACCGTGGCCGACGACACTGCCGCAATGTCAGATCAATACTGAATGCCCGCTGGCCGAGCAAGTCGCTGTCGTCGTGGCCGAGCTTGCACGCCGCTGGAAGTAAGGGCTTCCGGCAGATTCGGCAAGCCCTTGCTCATCGACGCCTACGCCATGATGTCGCGCACCACGTTGCCTTCGACGTCGGTCAGGCGGAAATCACGTCCGGCATAACGATAGGTGAGGCGTTCGTGGTCTAGCCCCATCAGGTGCAGGATGGTGGCATGCACATCGTGGATATGCATTTTGTTGACGGCGGCATAGTAGCCGTAATCGTCGGTCTCGCCATAGCGCATGCCGCCTTTGACGCCGCCGCCAGCCAGCCACATGGTGAAGCCTTCGGGGTTATGGTCGCGGCCATTCTTGCCTTCGGCCACGGGCGTGCGTCCGAATTCGCCGCCCCACCAGACC
>JAEZGD010000041.1 GCA_023417165.1 Planctomycetota bacterium | reverse complement strand
TGCGGCTCGCGGACTCGCCACACCCTTCGGCACTTCCATCCTACGACTTCTCCGCGATCGGCTCGCCTGCGCGAGGCAGGGGACGTTTCGAGATGCCAAGAAACGCACGCTATTAAGATTCGATGCGCGCTACCTCGATGATGAGTTCATCGGGCACGGGACCATGAAAGGCCATTTGCGGTCCTTCGGTGATATAGAAAACCTCGATCGACCAGGCAAAGGCTTGCGCAGCCATCAAGAAGTGCTCTCGCGCACGATCGTCATTCCACCTCGCATGACACCACTGCGTATCAGGAGGCGTGTAGGGCACTGGAATTCGCTCTAAGAAGTCTTGCAGGGTAGGATAGTCACGGTAGCCTTTTCCCATCAACACTTCGCCTGACATCGCCCCAGTTTCCCAGACTTTGCGCGGATCAAGGATCATCTCCACGATTTCTCCATCACGATATTCCACATACACCCAGGAACGAGTCGGCTCGTCGACACAAATCCAGGGAATCGGTTTCGAGAGGCGTTGAGAGATCCGCTTAAGCAAGCCAGTGTCGCCTATGGCAGGCCAGGCAATGCAAGCATCGGCGCCGAGCGCACTCAGATAAATATTCCGCCGCCGGGTCCAAACCGTCCTCCGACCGATCTCGGTAAAGAACTGATACTGGTCGAGGCCTTTAACCGATCGCAGAATACGCAGCATCTCGAGGATGCTGGCGGGCACAATCGCATGATCGAACACGCCTTTCTCATATTCGTCATCGTCGTCATCGCGATAGTCCTCATCATCGAAGAAGTCCTCGGACATAGTCAGCCAACGCCTTCGCGGAAACGAGCGAATTCAAGAACGGCTTAACGCGCACTGGCCTTGTCGCACTGTCGTGCAAGACCTACACGATAGCGTTGTTCCGAGCCGATTTCGCCCGTCAGACAGAAGTTATTTTTTGCAATTAGCGGCCTTTGTGGCCACACGCATCACCAGTGTGCTGCTGAAAGCGGCGGTGATCGAAGCCGCTTTCCGTCTCTATGGGGACGACGAGAAATCGCCGGAGTGATTTCGTTGGTGCAACAACAGCAGCGATGGGGCGGCGCGCGGCGGGGCGGGTGGACGAAGCATGGCTTCGTCCTACGAATCGCCGCGATGTACTATACGACAGATACACACAAACTCTTGACAAATACAAACACAACAGATACAATACACGAAATCTTTTTTGGCATTGTCATCCAGCAGTATGCGCAAGTCATGAGGTAAGAGGTGGGGGAATCACGAGGCGATTTACCCCTGCACACCGCGCTGACGTGCCACCCACTGGGGGCAGCATAATTTTGGTGAGCCGAGACAGGCATATGCGGCAGATGACGAGGAGAGGACGCAATGTAAACCATGAATAAACAAAGACTTAGGAGCCCAAATCAAGAGAGGGCAGGGGAGCGGGAGCGTGTGAAAAACCAGGCATAAAGTGAGGTAAGGGCGGGGTGCTTGCCACCCAAAGGAGGAATGCACAGAGCTTTCCGCGACGACATGGCGCAATTGTGCGTTTTGTTCGGATTTTGCTGTGGCGGGCAGGGCGTGCTGGCCGATCAACCGGAATGGGTCTTGTTGCGCTACCGCGCGCCAGCCCTTGTCGAATTCGCCAGCGCTTTCAGGACCGCACCCATGCAAATCTTCACCTCACGTTTTGGCACCGTGGAGATCGAGACGGACGACATCTTGTTGTTCCCGCTCGGCATCGCCGGATTCGAACACGTGCAACACTGGGTCTTGTTGGCCGACGCCGATAACGAAGCGGTCGCCTGGCTGCAAAGCGCTCAGGATCCTGGCGTTGCCCTCGCGGTCGTCAGCCCGCGACGGTTTGTGCCAGAGTACCAGGTGCGCGTTGGTCGCAACCAGCTTTCGGGGCTGGAGCTTTCGGCCACCGACGAAGCGTGCGTGCTAGCGATCCTGGCTCGTCACGAAGGACGTTTGACGCTGAACCTGCGAGCGCCGCTGGTGCTGAACTTGGAAGGTCGCTTGGGACGGCAAGTCATCACGACGGATGAACAACCGTTACAAATGGATCTGACGGGCGCAAGTGCTAGCTCTCGCAAAATCGCCTAGTTGGGCTCGCGGCCGAGAGAAATCTGGTAAGGACAGGTAACAAGGCTGCTTTTGGCAAATTCTGCGGCCGATACCCTTCCACAGGCAAACAACAGCGCCGCTTGATCTTTCACGAGCGACGCTGGAATTGCCTTGTAGAGTTAACCTGCCAGTCTCGCTTTCTGTAGCGTCCCTTGCTATGGAGCCGAGGCTCACCCCCTAAGACCTGCCATCCAGAACGGGCACACGCATTCGCTAAGGATGTGTGCCTGAATCGAGCAAGGAGTCCGCGATGCTGGTACTTTCGCGACATCGTGACGAAAGCATCATGATTGGCGACGACGTGGTCGTAACCATTGTCGATATTCGCGGAGATAAGGTGCGCTTGGGCATCAATGCGCCGCAAGACGTGCCGGTGCATCGTCAAGAAGTATATGAAGCGATTCAGCGCGAGAATCGCCGCGCATCGCAGATGCAGCCGGCCGAAACGCGCAGCCTGGCGAAGCCGAAGCCGGCCGCTCCGAAAGACGGCGCCGAAAGCTAAGTGGCACTGGGCCGTCTTCTGCTGAGGCAAGTTTCTCACTTGCCGTTCGCGTGGCGAGCGGGATGCGCGAGCGTCCCGACTTCCTGCCTGTTTGAAGCGTTGAGAACGATCGGGATGCTGGCGCGTCCCGCGCGCCCAGCGACTCTCAACATTCTCTTCGCGACTTACCGCTTCTTTTGCGCACGTTCCAGAAGGGCAAGCTACGTTTGCCCGTGGACCGGCTCTATCGCGGCAAGATCTAACGATTATTCCGCGCGTAAGGCCTGCCCCACCATAGACGTGTCGGTAGCACGGGCAATTCGCTGCATACCGATAAATCCATAGACGACTAGGTATGAAAGGAACGCGCAGGTGTTTCTGGATAATTGCTCAAGCCGTTTGCCTAAAGCGTCCATTTTCACCTGTCGATACATTTTAACAAGATGCCGGGTAACCGGATCGTTTACGCCTCGTTACACGATGTTCTCCCAACGAGGCGAAAACAATGTCGCAGTACCCTGCGGCATGGAAGTAGGCCTCTCTCGTTACTAACGGCAGCGCGAAGCCGAGAGTAACGCGGGAACGCAGGGGCGGTAACTAGGTGTAAACGATACAGAAGATGGGCTGCGTTTGAAGCGCTCGGAGCTTTGCCCGAGCGAGGCGGCAGCCAAAGCCCTGCCAGCGGTCAGAGTCACCCACGGCAGGGCCCAAACGTAGTTCACAAATCTCAAAGGGTGTTTGGCAATGTCCCGTATTAACACGAACGTCAGCTCGCTCGTCGCTCAGAAGACTTTGGCCCGATCGAACAACACGTTGCAAACTTCGCTCACTCGCTTGAGCACTGGTCTGCGGATCAACGTCGGTAAAGACGATCCGGCAGGTTTGATCGCCAGCGAATCGCTGCGCAGCGACATCACTGCGACGCAAAAGGCGATCACCAACAGCGAACGCGCCAACCAATTGATCGCCACCGCCGACAGCGCGTTGGGTCAGGTCAGCTCGCTGCTGAACGACATCCGCGGTCTGGTTTCGGAAGCCGCTAACACGGGCGCTCTCAGCCCCGATCAAATCGCGGCCAACCAGCTGCAAGTCGATAGCTCGCTGGAAGCCATCGACCGCATCGCGCAAATCACTTCGTTCCAAGGCCGCAAGCTGCTCGACGGCAGCCTCGACTTTATCACCACCGGCGTCGACAACACCAAGGTCGAAGGCCTGCGTGTTGATCAAGCGAACTTCGGTACGCAAACCTCGATTGGTGTCGCGGTGAACGTCGTCAGCCAGGCGACCCGCGGCCAGCTCAACTACAACTTCGGTGCGATCGCCAAGAACGTCGTGCTGGAAATCGGGGGCGCCAACGGCACCGAAGCCTTCAACTTTGCCGCAGGTTCGACGATCGAAGAAATCGCTTCGGCCGTCAACCTGGTCTCGGACGCCACCGGTGTCGAAGCCGTTGTGGAAACCGCCGCCCAGAAGGGCAAGGCCACGCTGTCGAGCTTTGGCGCCAACAACGACATCGTGTTGGAAGCCACGGAAGCCGGCTTCGAGCCAGGCGACATTCGCGTCAAGTACAGCAAGGGCGGCACCAGCAGCACCACGGCTGTGTACACCGCCGCCTCGGGCGATAACCCTGCTACGCTGAACGTCCAACTGCAAACGAAGGCGTATGAAGCCGCCTCGATCACGATCGACCAGGCCGGCGTTGACAACAAGTTCAAGATCACCGCCAACCTCGGTGGCGAAGACTTCAACGGCGTGACGGTCGATATCGTTAACAATGGTGCCCTCACCGGTGGTGGCGACGAAACCGCTGTCTACGATCACAGCAGCAAGAAATTGACGATTACCGTCAACACGGCTGCGTCGACTGCGACCGACGTCATCAACGCCATCAACAATGCCGGCACTGCCGACAATGCGGCCACCGCTGCTTTGTTCACCGCAGTTATCGACGAAACTGGCGGTGGTAACGGCGCTGTCGTGGCGGGTGCCAATATTGGTGGCACCGACGGTTTGACCGGTGGCGTGACCGGCGGCGAAATCATCGCCACTGGCAACGACGTGGTTGCCGCAATCAATGCCGCAACTGGCAACACGCAAGTCAAGGCCGCGCTGGCCACCGGCAGCCACGGCTTCAGCACGGTCTCGGACTTCGACTACTCCGCTTTCAGCGGCAAGGCCGAAGCCAACAACCGCCTGCAGTTCCTCTCGCCGGAAGGCACGCCGGGCATTCGGTTCGTGTCGAACCCGGGCCAGTCGCTCGATATCGACACCACCACCGATCCGCGGGTTGAAGGCAACTCGTCGATCAAGCTCCAAAGCGCCGTTGCCAATGAGAGCTTTACGATCACTTCCCGCCTGAAGGGCTCGGAATACGACGGCTATACGGTGAGCATTGTCAACAATGCCGACGTCACCGGCGGCACGAACGAATTCGCCGTGCTAGACAAAGAAAACAAGACCATCACGATCAACATCGATGATACGGTCAGCACGCTGGCCGACGTGATGGGCGCGATCAACAACGACGAGTACGTCGGCGAGTACTTCCAAGCCGATGCATTGGGTAATGCCGACGGCACGGCCGTCATCACCTTGGCGACCTCAGACTTCAACACCACGGATAACAAGACTGCTGGTGGTCTGGTGAGCGCCGGTACGCTGATCGTCAATCTGGAAACCGACGAGAACGGCATCGTCAAGACGACCGCGAACGACTTGCTGGCCTTCCTGGATGATCCCAGCAAGTTCATCAGTGACTCGGGTCGCGCCGCCGACGTTCTGGCGGAATTGAAGGCCCGGGGCATCAGCGCCAGCAATGCCGAAGGCAGCGACGGCAGCGGCGTGCTGGAAGCCACGACTAGCGATATCAGCTTCTCCACCAGCGGCACGAAGCTGGAGAACGATCAAGCAAGCGGCACGACCTACTCGCAGAACGGCGTGAACGCACAGCTCACCATCACTGCAGTGAAAGCCGGCGCCGAATTCGATAACGTCAAGATCGTGTTCGAAGACGACGCCACCGTCACGGCTGGCAGCGAAAAGGGCATCTACGACGCCAACACCAAGACCTTGACCTTCCGCATTGACGAAGGCAACACCGACGCCGATGACATCATCGCTTTGGTGACCGGCGACGATGATCTGAAGGCCATGTTCACTGCGGCTCGCGCCACCGGCGGCAACGGCACCGGCAAGATCACCTCCACCGACTCAGCACAACTGACCGGCGGCGTGAAAGACACCGGCACCGTCGACGGCACCTCGCTGTTGGGCAACAGCGACCTGGCGAACCAAGGCCTGACCTTCCGCGCCACCCAGTACGGAGCCGACAGCTTCGTCTCGGTGAAAGCACTCACCGGCAGCTTCAAGCTGACCAACGAGAACGGAGCGGAAACCGATCGTAGCGGAGGTAGCGACGTCAACGCCCGCATCAACGGTATCCAAGCGATCGGCAAGGGTCTGAAGGCCACGCTGAACACCGCGTCGCTCGACCTGAGCTTCTCGGTCAACGCGTCAGTCCAAGATGGTGAAGACATCAACTTCAACATCACCGGCGGCGGTGCGTTGTTCCAACTTGGTCCGAAGGTGGTTAGCAACCAGCAGGCTCGCCTGGGCATTCAATCGGTCAGCACCGCGACCTTGGGTGGCGTTAACGGCCGCTTGTTCGAGCTTCGCTCGGGCGGTTCGAAGGCCCTCGACGCCGACACCGGTGGTGCTGCCAAGGTGGTCGATGAAGTCATCTCGGTTGTGACTCAGCTTCGTGGTCGTTTGGGAGCGTTCCAGAAGACGACGCTGGAAACGAACATCTACACCCTGAACGACACGCTGGCCAATCTGACCGAAGCCGAAAGCTCGATCCGCGACGCTGACTTCGCCGCTGAATCGGCCGCTCTCACCCGGGCGCAAATCCTGGTGCAGTCGGGTACCTCGGTGCTCGGCATCGCCAACCAGAACCCGCAGAACGTCCTCTCGCTGCTGCGTTAATCGCGGCGGTGAGGTAAGTAGATAGAACTTCAAACGCTGGCTCGTCCCCGACGAGCCAGCGTTGTTTCTTGGCTTACCTCAGAAATGGAAGAAACGGATTCACCACGGAGACACGGAGGCACGGAGAAGGTAAAAGGCATTGAGAGAGAGAACCGCAGATAGACACAGATCCACGCGGATGAGCCAGGTAGGAAAACAAAAATACAATTGCCTTCTGATCTGCGTGCATCCACGTTCATCTGCGGCTGCTCCCGTTTCCTTCTGCCTTCTCCGTGCCTCCGTGTCTCCGTGGTAAACCTCCCTCCTTCCAACGGCTGAGCAATTTGCGATCGCCAGCACCATCGACTACGCTAGTCGGCATGCGTACTCTCACTCTCCTGCTGATCGTGCTGCTGGCGGCTCCTGCCGTGGCGGCGGAACCCATCATCACCACCGTGGCAGGCTCCGGCCAGGCGACCAACAACGGCGACGCTGGCGACGCACTGAAGACCAACATCGGCGATCCGTTTGGCGTCGAGTTCGGTCCCGACGGCGCTCTGTATATCACCGAGGTCCGTCACCACCGCATCCGCCGCCTGGATCCCAAGACGGGTCAACTGACGACGGTCGCCGGCACCGGCAAGATCGGTTATTCCGGCGATGGCGGCCCCGCGACCGAAGCGCAGCTTAACGAGCCTTACGAATTGCGCTTCGATGCCGATGGCAACATGTTCTTCGTCGAGATGATGAATCACACCATTCGTCGCATCGATGCAAAGACCGGCGTGATCACCACCATCGCCGGCACCGGGAAGCCAGGCTTCGGCGGCGATGGTGGCCCTGCCATCAAGGCGCAATTCAAAAATCCGCACAGCATTGCGCTCGACGGCAAAGGTCGCTTGTTCGTAGCCGACATCACCAATCATCGCATCCGCGTGATCGACCTGAAGACTGGTATCGTCGATACCTTCGCCGGCAACGAAGAGAAAGCGCCGCCACGCGATGGCCAAGTCGCGCGCGGCAATCCGCTGCTCGGCCCCCGCGCTCTGTACATTCGTGACAACACGTTATGGCTCGCGCTGCGTGAAGGTCATAGCGTGTGGAAGCTCGATCTCAGCGCCGGCGAAAAAGCTGCTTGGAAG
>JAEZGD010000030.1 GCA_023417165.1 Planctomycetota bacterium | reverse complement strand
CGCTAGGGCATGGCATCGAGTCTTTTCCTTCGGGACATTCCGCCACGGCGGCCGGGCTCGCAGTCGGCTTGGCGTGGTTGTATCCGCAAGGGCGTTGGCTGTTTGCCGGCCTCGCGATGCTGGCGATGCTCCAGCGTGTGCAAAGCGGCGCGCACTTTCCCAGCGATACGCTGGCTGGCGCAGCAGTTGGCGTCTTGGTGGCGGGCATATGCTGCGATCCGCGACTGCTGGGGCGGTGGTTTCCCGCTTCGATGCATTGAAGTCTCGTTTCGACCAATCGCACTGGCCGTCTGTCTTGCTGGGCGGCGCACGGCCCGATAGATTGAACCTTCGTCGCGCTGGGCAGGGGATGGCGCGAGGGAGCTTGGCCATGTCTGCCTCATTGGTACTCGTCTGCGCGATTCTTTGCGGCGCAAACCCAGCGGAGAGCGAACCGCGTCGCTTTCACGATATCGATCACGAACTGACGGCCGCGCTGCGCAGCGAATCGCAGGCGAAGAACATGACCGAGCGCGCTGCTGCGGTCCATTCGTTGGTCGCTCTGTTTAATGAACTCGATCGCGATCCGCGCTTGCTCACGAGTCCCGGTCTGCAAGGGCATCGCGCTCGTGCGCGCGGGCGATTGGTCAGCGTGCGCAAAGAGCTGTTGCTTAAGATCGCCAGGGCGGAGAAAGCGGCGCGGCCCTCGCAAACGCCCACGTCGCTCAATCAACGCCAGGCGACTTTGCTAACAGCGAGCGCCGATGCGGAGCAACATGCACTGGCCGCGCGCTTGGCGGCGGAAGTTTCGCTCGCCAACTATTCGCTCGGCGGTCCGGCTGCGTTCGTCGAAGCTGCCGCGGCAGCAGGCGGCGGGCCCATTGACGACAATGGCGAGGAACTGGTCGATTTGATCACGCGCACGCTCTTTCCCGACAGTTGGGAAGTCAACGGCGGGCGCAACACGATCGTCTATTATCGCCCCTTGATGTGCCTGGTCGTGACAGCCACCGGCGACGTGCATCGCGACGTCGATCGTTTGCTCAACGCCTTGCGTTAGTGATCTTAAACTAGATCACGAAGACTATCGCCCGCGCAGGAACTCGGTGGCGGCGCGCTCGGCGAAGGGACGATTGGGATACTCACGCAGCGCCGCATCGGCACCATCGCGCGCACCAGCCGGCAAGTTAGCGAGCGTTTCGCGCTGCCATTTATCAGCCATTTCGGCGACGTGGAAGATGTTCGCCTCGCGCTTGGGCTTGCCATCAAGCGTGTACGTGACGAACGCGGCGTAATGAGGCCATTCGGCGAACGGATCGTCGTACGGCAGCCGCTTCAAGTACGCGACCAACTTCTTTTCGAGAGCGGCAGTGTCATCGCCGAAAGACTTCTTGAAGTTCGCAATGTTCTCGGCGATGAGTCCACGTCCAACGGTGTTGCGATCGCCTTCCAGTGGGCCAAGCTGGCTAACTTCCGCCACATAGCGATTGAACTTCGCGCGCTCTAGCTTGGCGAGATAGGTCGTCAGCGCCCAGGCCGAGGCATAGCCGGTGGAAGTCAATCGCGCGGCGCCGACCGTGTGCTGAATCATCTGGCCAGAGGGCGTGCTGCTCGAGCGCGCCTTCAGGTAGTTCTCCAGTTCGTACATGCGCAAGTCATTGACTTGCCCTGCGCCTTTCCATTGCAGGCGTTTGCCGAGCGTGGTCGGAGCGAAGTATTCGGCCAGGCCTTCGGAGAGCCACAGCGGCCACACGCTCAGACGCTGCTGCACGCCAATGTTGTGCAGGATTTGATGGACGCCTTCGTGGGCGATGGTCGAGAGCGATTGCTGAATGCCCAGTTCGGGCTTGATCCGAAAGAGCTTCGATTCTTCGTACATGACCACGTGATTGGTCAGCACGTTGTAATACGCGACCACGCCGGGCGGCATGCGACGATAGTCTTGAAATTCTTGCTCGGTGCGAAACATCAGCACCACCAGCGGCACGTCAACTGTCTTTGCGCCCAGACGCAAATTTTCGTAGTAGGAAGCGATGCCTGGGAACATCGATTCGAGAATGCGGCTGGTGACGAGCGCGAAGTTTTCGCTCGTGTTGTACAGGTAGAGGTAGCGGCGCGACTCTTTGGTTTTGAAGTTTTCGAGCTTGCCGGTTTGCAGACGCTTGGTCAGTTCTTCTTTTTCGATGGCAACGAAGGGACGCTCGGTCAGCGGCGCTTCGGCATTGGTGCGCGTCACCAATTGGCCGTCCGGAAGCATCACTAGGCGGTGCTCGCCGACGTCGACATGCAGTTTCGCGACGACGGAATTGCCCTCGGCATCGGTGGTCGTCACGCGGCGGCCTTCTCCAGCAGAAACGGGCCCCGCCGGGATCTCTAAGCCGAACTCGCGCGGATCGATCGTCGAGCTTTCTCCGCGGGCGAGAGAAGCCGCCGACAGCGCCAAGAGCGACCCGCCCACGAACGCCCGGCGGGCGAAGAGGCGGTTCCCTTGAAAGGGTGGCTGGAATTGCGAGGCAGTCAACCGCATACCCAGTCATGAAAGAGGAGAGATAAGGTCGCCTTAGCTATCGTACCGCCTCGTTTGACTTATTGCGAACCACCTAAAATGGTTGTTTTTGAGGCGCGGAGGCGCGTCATAAGCTATGTATTGATAAGAGTTTGCGTAATGAATCCGCTAGCTTTGGGAATGCAGTGCCGCAAGTTTGCGGGTTGCTATCGCAACCTTTAATGAGCTCAGGGGTTAAAGAAGAAGCCCGAGGTCCGCACTTAGGGCATAATTACGACCCCGTAAGCAGATTCTACTCGTCCAATTGCAGCGTCTTAACTATCATCAAGGTTTACGCTTACACGTATTGCCGAGCGCGCTGGCGCGCTAAGGATCGAACGCATGGCCAAAGCCGTTACTCGCCTGTTGCTCCCCCTGTTGGTGGCCTTTGTGGCTGCACCCAGTTTGGTTTGGGGTGCCGATCCCACGTTTTTCGGCAAACTGGCCATTGCGGTCGAGAAGGATGTCTCGGAGCAGTTGGGCCTGGCCGACGACGTTCGTGCCAAGCTACAAGACCTGATCGCCGAACGCGAACAGGCTGCGCTCGAACTGCTGCAGGAGATTAAGTCGCTTCCGCCAGAAGAGCAGACTAAAAAGCTGGCTCCGTTTGTGGAGGAATCGGAAAAGCAAGGTCTCGCGCTACTAAGCGATGCGCAGAAGAAGCAACTCGATCAGATTCGGCTCTCGCGCGCTGGCATGGCGTCGCTAGCCGATGCCGCCGTCGCGACGGCGCTGAACCTGACGGACGAGCAAAAGGAAAAAGTCACCGAGCTAATTCAAGAACGCGATCAGCAAATTGCCGAAGGTGGCGAAAGCAAGCGCTCGACCGCCATGTCCTATTACGATCGAAAGCTGGCTGGCATTTTGACGCCTGCCCAGAAGATTAAATGGGACGCCATGGCCGGTTTGAAGCCAGGCGAAGCGGCTCCTGCGCCGGGTGCTCCGTCAGCAGTACCCGGAGCACCGGGACCTGCGACGGCCGAACGAGCGCCGCCGATGGGAACCGATCCTCGCGCCCCCGGCGGTCCCGGCTTCCCCGGCCGCGGTGCGCCGCCTACGGCTCCTGTTGAGAGGCCAATGGCCGAATTGCCGCTGGCGCGCACAAAGGTGTCTCCTGACGGCAAGATCACGTTTAACCTGCGTTTTGCACCTTGGAAAGAAACCTTGGACTGGTTCGCCCAGCAGGCGGACTTGTCGCTGCAATTCACGACACTGCCCGATGGCACGTTGAACTATACCGATACCAAGGCTTACACGCCGGGCGAAGCGATTGACATTCTGAATAGCGTGCTGCTGACCAAGGGGTATACCCTGGTGCGTCGCGGCCGTATGTTGATGGTCGTTAATCTGGAGGACGGCGCGCCTCCCGCCAGCCTGGTGACGCCGGTCGAACTCAAAGAGCTCGATAAGTTTGGCGATTTCGAATTGGTGGGCGTGGTCTTTCAACTCGAGAAGTTCGCGCCGGAAGACGCCGAAGCCGAAATCAAAAAGCTGATTGGCCCCCAGGGCTCGATCGTGATGCTGCCCAAAGCGCGGCAGATCTATGTGACCGAAACGGCCGGCAAGCTGCGTACGATTCGCGGTATTATCGACCGGGTCGAAAACCCCGATGCAGGGCGGGACGAATCGCTGACCGAGATCCCGTTGCAGTTCGTGGCCGTCGATGATGCGATGCTTAGCATTCGTCCGCTGATGGGCATGCCCGAGGATCGCAATGCGACGCCGGATGGCGCGCTGAAAATCGTGCCCGATTCGCTCGCCTCGCGGCTGATTGTGAGTGGCAAGCCGGAAAAGATCACCAAGATCAAAGAGATTGTGACGCTGATCGACAAGCCGTCGCTGCCCCTGGAAGGCGGCCCCATCGGCCCTGTGGAGACGCCGCAGCTCGAGGTCTATAAGTTGGGCGGACTCGACCCAACCACTACGTTGCAGGTGATGCAAACGTTGCTGGCAAACTTGCCCGATGTGCGTCTGACGATCGATCCTAAGACCAGCGCACTGATTGCACTGGCGCGGCCTAGCGAACACCTGACGATCCGCGCCACGCTGGCGCAGATGCAAAAGGACAAGAACCAATTTGAAGTCGTCGTGCTGCGCCGCGTCGATCCGCAGCAAGCAGTGCTGTTGATCAACAAGGTGTTCAACGCTGGCGAAGGTGGCAATGCCAATGCTCCGAAGGTCGAGGCCGATTCACTGTCGCGCCAACTGACCATCTATGGCACTGGCGATCAGATCGCACAGATTCGCGACCTGCTGAGTAAGTGGGGCGAAGATGGCAGCGGCACTGAACTCGCGAGCGAAGATAAGGGACATTTGCGTACCATCGCCATTACCGGCGGCGCGGCTACCAATGTGCTGTCGCAGATGGAGCAGGTCTGGCCGAGCATCGGCAGCCGCAATCGGATTCGCGTGCATCGTCCCTCGGCCGATAACGGCGGCGCTCGCCCGCGCGAGATTAAGGTGCCGCGCGAGGAAGGCGAAGCGACAACGCCTGCCTCTACAGATCCCAATGCCGACATTGACGAGCGGATCGAAAACCTTCTGCGGAATCTGCCGCCACTGTCACCGCGTCCCGCGCCAGAGACCAAGCCGGTGACGCCTGTCACGCCGGAAACGAAGCCGGCCCCAGTGCCGGAAAGCAAATCGACCCAGCACAGCC
>JAEZGD010000719.1 GCA_023417165.1 Planctomycetota bacterium | reverse complement strand
CCCTCAGCGAGTTCGCCGAGCCTGGCGACATGAGCAAGCTGGAAGAATTGCAGCAATTCGTCGAGAACTACGCGCGCGAAATGGCCGAACGCCAAGGCCTCGAACGCGATCCCGCCAGCGGCGCGTTCCGCCTGACGCCACAAGCCTATAAGCTGTTCCAAGGCAAGCTGCTGCAGCGGATCTTCAGCGAGTTGGAAGCGGGGCGCACCGGGCGGCATCAAGGCCCGATCGTCGGCGAAGGGGCGGTCGAACTCGAACGCACAAAGCCTTACGAATTTGGCGACAGCATCACGCAGATGGACGTGCCGCAGACGTTCCTCAACGCGCTCATTCGCGCCGGCGGGCAAACGCCGCTGACGCTGAAGTCCGAAGATATCGAAATCCATCGCACGAAGAACTCGCCCAAGTGCGCGACCGTCGTCATCATGGATATGAGCGGCTCGATGCGCTACGACGGGCAATATGTGCATGTGAAACGCATGGGACTCGCGCTCAATGGACTGATTCGCAGCGAGTTCCCTGGCGATCAACTCCATTTCATCGAGATGTCGACCTTCGCGCGGCTTCGCCCGGCGAGCGAGATTGTCGAGCTGATGCCCAAGCCACCGACGATCTTCGATCCGATCGTGCGGCTGAAAGTCGACATGAGCCGCGACGATGTGAGCGAGTTTCGCGTGCCGCAGCACTTCACCAACATTCAGCACTCGCTGCAAATGGCCCGGCGGTTGCTAGCCAACTCCGACGCCGCCAACAAGCAGGTGATCCTCATCACCGATGGCTTGCCGACCGCGCACTTTGAAGGTAGTTGGCTGTACATGCTCTATCCGCCGGACCTGCGCACCGAAGAGATGACGATGCGCGAAGGGCATTTGTGTGCGCGTGACGGCATCACGCTGAATATGTTCCTGGTCCCCAGTTGGTCGCAATCGGAAGAAGACATTCGCTTCGCCTATCGCCTGGCCGAATCGACCCGCGGCCGCGTCTTCTTCACCGCCGGCGGCGACCTCGACCGCTACGTCGTCTGGGACTACGTGAAACGCAAACGAGAAATCATTTCGTGACTATCAGTGGATGGTGCCATTGAGGACACGAGCATGCGATGGCTAGGCGCTGGACTATCGGTTTGTTGCTCGTTGCTGGGAGCGATGACCGCTCTGTACCTATTCGCTTTCGCGAGTATGGTCGATCCGAAGCTCGATGCGCTGGTCGCACGTCGCTTAATCCTCGAGCAATTACTTTACGAGCCCGGCGCTGCGATTGTTGCCGCGGGAGGCCTCATCTTCATGCTGGGAGGACTCGCTGCCTTTTGTCTCTGCTTGGGCAAGTCGCATGAATAGTGGCTTAGAGAATCCCTATCGCGCGCCAGCGGTGATCGATCCGCCAAGGGAACCAGCGAGGCATCCCCAGCGTTATATGCCTGGCCCGATGATTTGGTTGGCGGCGACGCTCTCGGGACTGGCGACGTTTTTCATCGCGTACTTTGGCGATGCAATCCTTGGTTTCTCGCCGCTCTGGCATGCAGAGTCGGCCTTCTTTTTCGCCATTGCAAGTTCTTCTGCAGTCACTGTCGCAGTCACTTTGGTTCTCCGACGCGTGTCGGCGACTTTCCGTAACCGTCCCTGGCATGCGACGATCGCCTGCTGGGGGCTGCCGTTTCTGATGCTTGCCTTGGCAGGTTGGGTGTGGATCGCTTTCCTCGCGGGTTAGCGTGGCACATCGACTCGACGTCAGCGGTTCTCGCACGTTCGGTCTGTAATGAAAAGGCGCGAAGGGGTATTCGGTGCTGGGTTCCATCAAGGACTTGAACCCAGCACTGGCCGGAGGCCAGTGGCCCCCTGAAGCCTCCGAGCATTCGAATTGGCGGTCAATCACTCGGCGAATTGGATGCGGGTTTGGGAGCCCACCAGGGGCGGAGGGCCCACATGAGTTGGCCCCAGATCCAACCGGCGATGGGTCCGACGATGAACAGCATCAGCACGAAGGCAATCGCCCTGGCGAGCAGCGGCAGCCCGGCCAGGTCGGTGAGCTGTTGATAGATGGCCATGAACAGGCCAAACGTCAAGCCGAAGCCCAGCACACCAAGTTGCCAGACAAACGTTTGCTTGTTGGCGTTCGCTTCTTCGCGCCAACGATGAAACTTCGCGATCAGGTTCATATTTCCCTCGCAGTTTTAAAAAGCAGCCCGACGGGCACTGCTATTCAAGGCGGCGGCGAGGGAAGTCTGTTACGTCGTGTGGCTTACACCAGCGCCAAATTGTCGCGGTGGATCACTTCTTGATAGGGGCAGTGACCAAGCACTTGCGCGATGCGATCGGACTTCAGCCCCTTGATGCGTTCCAGATCGGTCGAGGCATAGTTGGTCAGGCCGCGCGCGATTTCACGCCCGGCGGCGTCGCACAAGCTGACGAGATCGCCTTTGACGAAGGTCCCTTCGGAGTGCGTGACGCCGATCGGCAGCAGGCTGCGACCGTCCTGGGCGATGGCCTTCTCGGCGCCGGCGTCCAATCGCAGCTTGCCGCGCGGGCGAGCCGAATAGCCGAGCCAACGCTTGAACGGCGAGGCGGTCTTGCCTTGGGCGACAAACAAGGTGCCGATTGTCTCACCAGCCAGGATGCGTTTGAGATTGCCCGGCTCGCGGCCGCTGGCGATCACGACATTTTCGCCGGCGGTGCAAACCATCTTGGCGGCTTTCAACTTGCTGGCCATGCCTCCTTTGCTCATGCCGGTCAGCTTGTCGCGCACAAACGATTCGATACGCTCGTCAAAGCGGGTGACGGTCGGAATGAGCTGCGAGGCGGGATCTTTCGGGTCGCCATCGTACAAGCCTTCGACGTCCGAAAAGATCACCAAGAGCGGCGCGCACACCAGTGTCGTCACCAAGCCCGCCAGGCGGTCGTTGTCGCCAAACGTCGTTTGCAATTCGGCGACGCTGACCGTGTCGTTCTCGTTGATGACCGGAATCGCCGAGTATTCGAGCAGCGTGAGCAGCGTGTTGCGCACATTCAGGTAGCGCGTGCGGTTCTCGACATCTTCGGCCGTGAGCAGCACCTGCGCGGCGTGTTGGCCATGCTTGCGAAAGACGCGATCGTACGTTTCGACCAGTCGCATCTGACCAATCGCCGCCACCGCCTGAAGGTGCGCGATATCGCTCGGTCGTTTGGTCAGTTGTAATGTGCCCATGCCGGCACCGACCGCGCCCGAGCTGACGAGCACGACTTTGCGCCCGGCCTGCTGGATCTGGCTCAGTTCTTCGGCTAGTTGCGTGATCCGCTCTTCGTTGAGCTGGCCGTCGGGATGCGTGAGCACGCGCGTGCCGACTTTAACGACAACCGTATGAGCGGAAGTAGCGACTTCTTGCCGCGTGAGATCCATGGTAGTGGGCGGTGAATAGTGGTCAGTGGTCAGAAAGTAGGGGCAAGTCCGCAGTCGCGCGATGGGTGGCGATTATCGCAGAAAGTGGGGGACAGAGGAGGGGAAGCAGCGGAAATTCGCAAGCCATACTGTCGGCTTCGCTTTGTCCTGCGGACTGCCGCGAATTTCTGTCTTTCGACACTCCCCACTGCCGACTCTCACCTGACCACGATTTGCTTACCCTTGAGCATCGACGTTGGCTCTCCTAGAATCAATGTCGGTTTTGCGCGCTTCTCTCACTCCGGATACCGGTACGACGCCGATCCCTCGATGAGCGAAATCTACCACGAATGCGGGGTCGCGGCGGTCTATCACCTGCCCGGTCCCGAGGTCAGCCCTCTTTGTCCTGGTCAAGGTCCCGAAGAAGTTACGCGGTTGTTGCCGCGCATGCTTTTGGACATTCAAAATCGCGGACAATTGGCCGCGGGGATCACCACGTTTGATCCCACGCGCGATCAGTTGATCGACACGCTGAAGGACGTCGGCACCGTGGCCGAAGTCTTCCGCATGTCGCACCGCGGCAAGGCGGAATCGCTAATGCGCGAGTACGCCGGAAGGGCAGGCATCGGCCACGTGCGTTACGCCACCTGCGGCAAAGACGACCGCAGCTATGCCCAGCCGTTCGAGCGGCATCACTTGCAGAAACACAAGTGGTTCAGCTTCGCGTTCAATGGGCAGTTGGCCAACTATCAGCAACTGCGCGACAAGCTGCTCGCCGACGACAACCATCACCTGGCGCGCGAGACCGACACCGAAATCATGATGCATGAGATCAGCCGCGAATTGAGCGGCGATCGCCGGCCGCGACTGGCCGAGATCATGCGCAACGTCAGCCAACGCTTCGACGGCGCTTATAGCGTGGCGATGTTGAACGCGATGGGCGATATGATCGTCGCCCGCGACCCGCTTGGCATCAAGCCGATGTGCTATGCCAAAGAAGGGCCGCTGTTTGCCGCGGCGAGCGAAAGTGTCGCGCTGGTGAATCTGGGTTTTCAGCCAGAAAGCGTGAAATCGCTGGCTCCAGGCTACTGCGTGACGATCGAGAACGGCGAGTTCGCCGTTGAGCAATTTGCTCCCAGCCCGCGTCGCGCACACTGCTTCTTTGAGTGGATCTATTTCGCCAACGTCGCCAGCACCTTGGACGAGCGCAGCGTCTATCTGTCGCGCACGTCGCTGGGCGTGGAATTGGCGCGGCTGGAACGTGCGGAAGGCCGCGTGCCGATCGACGAAAACACCATCGTCGTGCCGGTTCCCGATACCAGCAAAGCGGCCGCCGACAGCATGGCCTATGAGCTGGGCATTCCTTCGCGCGAAGGTTTGATCCGCAACCGCTACGCCGGGCGAACCTTCATCGAAGGGGCAGGGCGGCAGAAGAAGGTCGAAAGCAAATACACGCCGCTCCGCGAAGTGCTCAACGGCAAGCGGGTCTTTTTGGTCGAGGATTCGATCGTCCGCTCGACCACCATGAAAGTGCTGCTCAGTCGCATTCGCGAACAAGGCGGCGCGAAAGAGATTCACGTCCGCGTCGCTTGTCCGCCAATTGTCGCGCCGTGCTTTTATGGCATCGACATGAGCACAATCGACGAGCTATTCGCTCCGAAGTTCCTCAAGGGCGGCCCGCTCACCGACGAAGTGCAAGCCGAAATGGCCGCGGCGCTGGGAGCCGATTCGCTGCGTTATCTACCGGTCGAATCGATCGCTCGCAGCATCGATCGCCCGCCCGAGCAGCTTTGCCAGGCGTGCATCACCGGTGATTATCCCACGCCTTGCGGCCAGCAGTTGTACGAGATCGCGCTATCGAACGTGGGCACCGGCAACGGTCGCACGTACGAAGCCGCCTCGGTCCGGACGTAATGCCGGTCAAGTAGGTCGAAGCCGTGCTTCGACCGATTGACGCTGCAATTGGACGAAGCATGGCTTCGTCCTACGAACGCTAAACCATAAAAGCCGAGCGAATGTGGATTTCGCCCGGCTTTTTTGTTTTGCGCGACTGCGATGCGTTCGCTAGGCAACGCTGGTTCGCTTGCGACGCCAACGATAGGCGAGTCCCGCCGCGCCCATCAGCGACCACACGGCCAGCGAAGCGGGTTCGGGAGTGGTCAGGGCAGTGACCGAGACGTTGTCGAGCAGAAGGCCGGCGTAGCCACTGGAGCCCGCACCTTGCGAGGTGAAACGCAGCGTCGTGGAGCTCGAGTCGGCGGTGAAGATGTAGGTCGCGATGATCCACTTCAGATCACCGGCGACGGAGTCCGAATGCGAAAGGCTCTCGGATAGTAACGTCGCGCCGCCCAGCAGTTCGACTAACGCCTGGCTGATCGGATTCTCGCTGCCGTTGAAGCCGTTGTAGTTGTGGGCGTAGGCGAAGCTCAGCTCGTACTGCTGGCCAGCGACGGTCGAAAACGTTTGACTGAGCACGCCAGGCCCCGGCGAGCCGACCAAGTCGACATATTGTCGACCGTCCGCAGGAGTTCCGCTGACATACGGATTGCCCACGCCTAACACGTCGATCGATTTACCACCGATGGTCCAACCGGGCAGTGCATTACTGCCTGCGTTGAGCAGTTGAAAGTAGTTTTTGTTCGCGCCGAGCGCCGGTGCCTCGAACGATCCATTGACGATCAGTTCCGCCTGGACTTGGGGGACGAATATCACCCCCGCCGCCAGAACCGCCAACACACTTGCCGTCGGAGAAAACGCCGCTGCCATGCACCACCTCAAAAGTATTGCAATACAGAGGTGTCTTATGGCAAATGATGCGCCGACTAGTACAGGCGACACGAAGACGCTTCAGTAAGTCATTTCTGTAACACAGTTTAGGACGATCTGCTGCGGATGTCGGTGAACTCCCACAACAGCTATGTGACAACTATCCTTTACGCTCTTAGCGCTAACCTTGCGCATTTTCGCACACGCCTGAGC
>JAEZGD010000717.1 GCA_023417165.1 Planctomycetota bacterium | reverse complement strand
ACCGAGAGATCGGGATGCACTATCAAATCCATCGCGGCATTGGCGTCCATCATGCGGCGGCGCTCGCGGCCGGTAAGCCGTTTCGCGTGAACATCTTTGTGGGGGGGAATCCTGCGATGACGCTGGCGGCGGTGATGCCGCTGCCGGAAGGGATGTCGGAGCTGACGTTTGCGGGAGCGCTCGCCGGGCATCGTATTCCGATGATTCATCGCCCCGGCGAGTTACCCATCTATGGCGAAGCCGACTTCTGCATCACGGGCGTGATCGATCCCCAGCGGCAATTGCCGGAGGGACCGTTCGGCGACCATCTCGGCTACTACAGCTTGGCACACGACTTCCCGGTGCTGCGCGTCGAGCATGTCTATTATCGCGAGGGAGCGATCTGGCCGTTCACGGTCGTGGGCCGACCGCCGCAGGAAGACACCACCTTCGGCGAATTGATTCACGAACTGACCGGCCCGGTCATTCCCACAGTGATCCCCGGCGTGCGCGCGGTGAATGCGGTCGACGCGGCGGGCGTCCATCCGCTGCTGATCGCGATTGGCAGCGAACGCTATGTTCCCTATCGTCCACGCCGGCAGCCGCAAGAGCTGCTGACGCAAGCCAACGCGATCCTGGGGCAGGGACAGATGTCGCTGGCCAAGTACTTGTTGATCGTGGCGGGCGAAGACGATCCGCAACTAACGACGCACGACATCGCGGCTTTCCTGCGGCATTGGCTCGAGCGGATCGATTGGCAGCGCGACTTGCATTTTCAGACGCGCACGACGATCGACACGCTCGACTATTCGGGCAGTGGCTTCAATGAAGGCTCAAAGGTGGTGATGGCTGCTGCCGGCGCGCCGCTGCGCTCGCTGCCAACCGAACTGCCTGGCGACTTGCGCTTGCCGGAAGGCTTCAGCGATCCGCGCTGCGCGCTGCCCGGCGTCTTGGTTGTGCGCGGACCAAAGTATACTGCCGCTGCGCAGCAAGAAGATGCTGCGATCCCGCGGTTTGTCAGCTCTTATACGGCGCAAGATGCGATCAACGGCTTTCCGCTGATTGTGATCGCCGACGACAGCGACTTCACGGCGCGCACGCTCAATAACTTCCTGTGGGTGACATTCACTCGCAGTAATCCGGCTGCGGATGTGCGCGGCATCACCGCCTTCAGCGAACAGAAGCATTGGGGCTGCCGCGGCAGCCTGGTGATCGATGCACGCAGCAAGCCGCACCACGCGCCGCCCCTGGTCGAAGATCCCGCAGTCACCAAGAAGATCGACGCGCTGGCCACGCGCGGCGGCCCCTTGGCGAAATACTTGTAAGTGGCGGCGTTGCGCTCTTGCTGCTTAGAACAGGCGGTTGTAACCGTTGAGTGCTGCGACGCGATACGCTTCGGCCATCGTCGGATAGTTGAAGGTCGTATTGATGAAGTACAGCAGCGAGTTGTTGGCACCAGGCTGGCTCATGATTGCCTGGCCGATGTGAATGATCTCGGACGCATTCGCACCAAAGCAATGCACGCCCAAAATCTGCAGCGTTTCGCGATGAAACAGCATCTTAAGCATGCCCACGGTTTGCCCCGTGATTTGCGCGCGGGCGAGACTTTTGAACTGCGCGTGGCCGATCTCGTACGGAATCTTGGCGCTCGTTAGTTCGCGTTCGCTCTTGCCGATGGAGCTGATTTCCGGGCTGGTATAGATGCCGGTGGGAATGTCGGTCAGCAGCGATTGCGCGGTCGAAGGATCGATCAGGTGCATGGCGGCCGCGCGGCCTTGCATATAGGCGGCGCTGGCCAGCGACGGAAAGCCCACCACGTCACCAACAGCATAAATATTCGGAATCGCTGTTTGATGATACTCGTTGACCGGAATGTAGCCGCGCGAGTCGGTCTTGAGGTCCAGGTTGTCGAGCCCAATCTTATCGGTGTTGCCGGTGCGGCCGTTCGCCCACAGCAGCACGTCGGTCTTCAGTTGCTTGCCACTCTTGAGCGACAGGATCACGCCGTCGTTGACGCCTTCGATCTTGGCATACTCTTCGTTGTGGCGCAGCAGCACGCCGCGATCGCGCAAGTGATACGATAGCGCGTCGATGATCTCGTCATCGAGAAATTCCAGCAGCTTGCCGCGCGTGTTGACCAGGTTGACCTTGCAGCCCAGGTTGCGAAACATCGACGCGTACTCGCAACCGACCACGCCGGCGCCATAGATGGTGATCGAATGCGGCGAGTAACCCAGGCTCAGGATCGTGTCGCTATCGAAGATGCGCGGGTGCGTGAAATCGACGTCGACTGGCCGATAAGGGCGGGAACCAGTGGCGATGACGATGTATTTCGCGCCAATTGATTCGGCAGCGCCTTTATTCTCGCCCACTAGCACCGTATTGGCGTCCAGAATGCGCGCATGACCGGTAATAATGGGCACCTGGTTGCGGTCGTAGAAGCCTCGCCGCATGTCGGTTTGCTTTTCGATGACCGACCTGGCGCTGCGGCGCAGTTGCGGGAATTGCAATTGCACTGAGACGCCCGCTTCGCGAAATACTGGACTGCTGTTGGC
>JAEZGD010000779.1 GCA_023417165.1 Planctomycetota bacterium | reverse complement strand
GCTAATAGTATAGACGGATTGCGAGCGCGGGAAAGAGCAAAGTGGCAAATTTGGACTGCGAATTGCCACGGCCAGAATCCGCGCCCGTCGAGAAGGGCCGAGCGCGGGAGGCGAGCGGCCGAACTAGGCCAGCAGCACGGCGGCGTGCCGCTCGCGGCAGGCGGCCACGACGGCGTCGCGCGCGGCGTCGGCCTCTTCGCCGGTCAACGTGCGCTCGGGCGAGCGAAGCGTCAACGAGAACAACAGCCGCTTCTTGTCGGCGCCGTCCTTCGCGGGATCGCGATAGGTCTCTTGATAACGCAGCGATTCCAACAATGGCCCGGCCGCGGCGCGCACGGTGTCGGCCAGGTCCGACCAGCGCACCACGTCCTCGACGATCAGATTCAAATCGCGCGACATCGGCGGGAAGACGCTCAAGCGGCGATGCTGCGGAATCAACTGAGCATGCTTCGTCAGCAGCGTCAGGTCGATCTCCGCGACAGTCGTATTCGTGCGCACGCCGAACTGCTTCTTGCCGGCGCTGGCGACATCGCCAAGGAAACCAAGTCGTTCTTCGCCGAGGAAGAGTTGGCAAGCGCGCTCGCCATCGAGCAGCGCGCCGGTATAAGGTTCAGCGCGCAGCGAACCGGTGATGCCCAACATGGCGAGCAACTGTTCCAGCACGCCTTTGACCACTTCATAGCCACGACCGCTGTTGAGCGACAACGCCCACAACTCATGCGGCAAGCTTTGAGGCCGCGGCAGATAGATGCGCGCGATTTCGAAGAGCTCGATCGCTACGTTCTGCTGCGCTTCGTTGTATTGTCGCGCGGCCAGCAAGCTGGGCACCAGGCTGCGGCGCACGCGATCGGCGCCTTCGAGCATCGGCTGGCCGGTGACGATCGCCGGGGCGTCGGTCCATGGGCTGAAGGCATCCGACCAAGCCGCGGGGACGACGGTGGCCGTGATCGCTTCGTCGAAGCCGGCTGCGGCCATGACTTCAGCGGTCTTGTCGCGAACGCGTTCCCAGTCGGTGCGATGCGAAGCGGCCATTGGCACGTTCACATCTTCGGGAATCTTGTCGTAGCCATGCACGCGCGCCACTTCTTCGATCAGGTCAATCTCGCGCGTCAGATCGCGGCGCCAACTTGGAGGCGTGACCGTCAACGAAGTTGCGTCCGCTGGACTGCTGTTATTCGCGGCGCTGCAACCGAGCGCGAGCAGGATGCGCTTGGCTTCTTCGCGTGGCACTTCAATGCCCAGGATGCGCTTGATTTGCGACCATCGCAGCACGACCGGTTCGCGTGGTGCGATCGGTGCGCCGACCTCGATCACGCCTTGGCACATCGCACCGCCGCACAGTTCCAGAATCAACTCGCAGCAGCGACGGCTCGCCCAGTCGACTCCCTCCGGATCGACGCCACGCTCGAAGCGATACGACGAATCGCTGCGCAGCTTCAGCTTGCGCGACGTGCTGCGCACTGAGAGCGGCGCGAACATGGCCGACTCGACCAGCACATCGGTCGTGCGAGCGGTGATCTCGGTCGAGGCGCCTCCCATCACGCCGGCGATGGCCACCGGCGCTTCACTGTCGGCGATGACGCACATCTCGGCATCGAGCGTGTAGACCTTATGGTCGATCGCTTCCAGCGTTTCGCCTTGGCGGGCTTTGCGCACGATGATCTCCCGCCCGGCGAGCCGGCGAAAATCGAACGCGTGCAAAGGCTGGCCGCATTCCATCAACACATAGTTGGTGATGTCGACGACGTTGTTGATTCGCGCGATGCCCAGCGTTGCCAGGCGATCGGCAAGCCACGCGGGGCTCGGACCGACCTTGATGCCGCTGATGAGCCGCGCGGTATAGCGCGGGCATTGTTCGGGCGAGTCGACGCGCACGCGCGCGAAGTTGTTGACGTCTCCTTCGGCTGCCTTGGGGCTGGCGGCTGGCAGCTTTAAAGGCTTTTGAAACAGCACGCCGATCTCGCGCGCGATGCCAATGTGGCCTAGGCAGTCGGGGCGATTGCTGGTGATCTCCAGATCGATCGCCAGGTCGTTGCCGACGGCTTCGGTCGATTCGTGATTCAGCCCTGCCATCATCAAGCGCTCGGCTGCTTGCGCCGGCGTCATGTCGAGCGGCAGGTAATCTTTCAGCCAGTTCCAGGAGACAAGCATGGGAGTCGTGTGATGTGTTCAGGACTGGTAGACGAAGCGAAGCTCCGCCCTGTCAACTGCGAAGTGGACGAAGCACCGCTTCGCCCAACCGGCACTAAAACTGCCGCAAGAAACGAACGTCGTTTTCGAACAAGTAGCGAATGTCGTCGATGTGGTGGCGGCGCATACAAAGCCGCTCGACGCCGAGGCCAAAGGCAAAGCCGCTGACCTCTTCGGGATCGTAACCGACCGCGCGCAGCACGTTAGGATCGACCATCCCAGCGCCACCGAACTCGATCCAACGCTCGCCCCAACTCATGTCGACTTCGACGCTGGGCGCGGTAAACGGAAAGAACGACGGGCGAAAGCGCACGTGCACATCGTGGCCGAGATAGCTGGTGGCGAACAAACGCAACACGCTCTTCAGGTCGGCCATCGTCACGTGCTTGTCGATGTACAGCCCTTCCATCTGATGAAACATCGGGAAGTGCGTCGCATCGGGCTTGTCAGGGCGATAGACACGGCCCAGCGAGATGATGCGGATCGGCGGCTTCGTCTCTTCCATCACGCGGATCTGCACCGTGCTGGTTTGGCTGCGTAGTAGCAGCGGCGAACCGGCCTGCTGCTCGGCGGCGGCCAGGTAGAAGTTGTCGATCGGATCGCGCGCCGGATGAATCTCAGGGATGTTCAGCGCTTCGAAGTTGTGGTGCTCGTCTTCGATCTCGGGACCATCCACGGCCGTGAAGCCGAGACGCCCCATGATGTCTTTAAGCTCGGCGATCGTTTGCGTGATCGGATGCCGACGACCGATGCGCAGCGGCGCGCCAGGCAGTGTGATGTCGAACTGCGAACCAGATGACTTCTTGCCAGGCGAAGCTTGCAAGCGGGCTTGCGCGGCGTCGAACGCTTGTTCGATGGCGGTCTTGGCTTCGTTGAACTTCTTGCCGGCGGCGGGCTTATCGGGGCCAGCAACCGCGCCAAGTTGCTTTTGAGCGGCTTTCAACCGGCCACTCTTGGCACCGAGGAACTCGATGCGCGCCGCTTCGAGGGCCGCCTGATCGGCGGCGCTGTCGAAGGCCATGGTGGCCGAAGCAAGTAACTGATCGAGCTCAGAGGCGAAGGCTTGCAGGGACATGCGCTCACTCGGGGATGGTGCGGCTGTCGGATGCGCGGCACCCGGCAGATATCTGCACACCTATAAAAACAGGAGAGACAGGCGCGGGGCCTACCTCTCCTGACAATGCTTTCAACCTCGCGGTTCAGGGCGAGCTTAGGCAGCCAAGGCGGCCTTCACTTTTTCAACCACGGCATCAAACGCTGCCGGATCGGCGATGGCGATCTCCGACAGGCTCTTGCGGTCCAGTTGCAGGCCGCTCTTGTGCAAGCCGTTGATGAACTTGCTGTAGCTAAGACCACGCTCGCGGCAGGCGGCGTTGATACGGATGATCCACAGCTTGCGGAAATCGCGCTTGCGGCGACGGCGATCGCGGAACGCAAACACGCCGGCGCGGAGCAGGGTTTCCTTCACGGTGCGGAGCAAACGACGGCGACCGCCGACATAACCCTTCGCACGCTTAAAGAGACGCTTCTTCGCTTGTGTGCGAGCGGCGCCTTTTGTAGTACGCATGACTAATCAACCTTTCTGTTTACACCGTTAGGCCCGGCCAATTGGCCACGTTTGGCGCCCAGGTGCGGGTGGAAGTACCAACGTCAGTGCGCTGCCATCCAACTGGCAAAGCACGACGACACAACGCTACAGGCTGTTGTGATTCAAAGCGATGGTGATGTTGGTCACCATGCCGTGGTTCAGCACGCGCGTACCGCGGAGATTGCGCTTCCGCTTCTGCGACATGCCGGTTGCCAAGTGGCTGGTGCCAGCACCGCGGTGCTTGACCTTGCCATTGGCCGTCAGGCGGAAACGCTTGCGCGTTCCCTTGTGCGTCTTCATCTTGGGCATGGCTTGCTCGCCCTTACTGTCAGGGAAATACCGAAGGGTGGAAACCCAATATTCTAGGAATCCTCGACCGCTGGCGGAAGAGGATCCAGTCGAAATTGCAAAATGGAAACACTAGGTTTGCAGTTGTTGTTCGTAAGTTGCTTTATTGTAATGAGTTGTGGCGAATGGCGCTGGACTGCGGTATGCCGCACGCGCTGGATTGTCCTTAGGTTCGCGAGTCGCGGAACGATGGCTACGCTCATTCAGGGAGGTAGTTTCTAACTCCTTGTTCTGGCGAGTGTTCAGGAATGGCCAATAGCCACAACGCACCCGCGGCGCGAAGCGCGAGCCCGCCGACAAACAAGATCGCAAAGTGGTCGAGTCGCCACTCGCCGAGATAGGCCGTCCATTGCTGGCGCGTGGCGGTGTCGTAAAGCAGACCGCCACCCAAACTGCCCAGGCCATACGCCAAGCCTGACCATGCATAGTGACTAGCGACATAAGCGTTGCGAGATGCAGACGGCGCGAGCTTCAGCAGCAAGTTGGGAATGCCAACGTTTAAGCCTGCGTAAGCAATGAACAATGTCGAGGCACCATAGATCCACCACCAGCGCGCCGGCGTGGCAGCGAGATAGAACACCATGGCGAACGCCACAAGAAGTTGTGCCACAATCATTACGCGCCGATTGCCAACGCGATCGACGAGCCGACCCACCTGACTGCTGATGACGGTTTGCCCCAGTTCGGTCTGGCAGCGCATCGCCAGCATGAACAACAGGCTCAGCCCCAAGGCCTTTTGCCCGAAGAAAAACTGCGAAGCGCCGAGGAGGCCATTCACCGCGCCGAGCCAGCATCCATAGGCAATTAAGCGGCGAAAACGCCAATCCGATAGCGGCGCCACGAACAGCTCTCGCCACCCAATCGCAGTGGGATTCGTCAATAACAACAACGACGATTCCATCGCTGGCATGCGTGCGAGCGGAGCGATCGCGCAGCCCATCAGCATCGCGCCTGCCAGGCTGCAGAGCGCATAGGCTTGCCACAACGTCTCGCGCGATTGCCACTCGGGCCAGTAGTAGGCGAACAGGCCACTGGCAAGCATGCCTAGCAGTCGACCGCCACTGAGCCAGGCTTCGCGCCGACCTAGGAACGTACCGCGCACCGCAGTCGGTGCGACATCGCCGAGCCACGACCACAGCGCGACGGTGCCGAAGTACTCGAGCAGTTGGTACAAGCACCACAGCGTTACCAGCGCGATCAATGACCAACGCGCACTCGGCAGCACGCCAGGCGAGGCAACGAGCGGCAACACCAACAGCGTTTGCGCACTCAGCGCATACATGCTCAAGCAGAACGCTTTGCGACTGCCCCAAAACGCGATCAGGCGCGGGGCTGTCTGCCGCAAGAGTCCGGCGATCGTCGGTGCCGCCAGGATCAGGCTCACGGCGATCCCTTGCGCCCCAAACTCCCGCGCGAGATAGGAGATGAGGGTCGTCGTCGCGAGCCCGTTTCCTACCGCCCAGACCGCCGCATTCCAGCACGCCAGCCGCGCGGCGCTGCTGCTAGCGGTCGGAGCATCGATAGGTGGCTGAGCTGTAACCATTGGTATTGCAATAAGTTATATCTAAAATCAGTCGTTGGCTATCTTCGGCGACGACAATTCTTGCGGAATGCCGCTTGCCAAACAAACGTTTGATTGTATGGTTGAATTAAACAAACGTTTGATTGCAAAAGCCATGTCAACTACTCCTACCATCACGACAGACGACGCC
>JAEZGD010000677.1 GCA_023417165.1 Planctomycetota bacterium | reverse complement strand
GTTCTTTTTTCTTGAGTGGTTAGTGGGCAGTGGACAGTGACTAGTTAGTAGAACCCTCTACCCTCCACTCTCGACCCTCATACCCTCGCCACTCCCCTACACCGCGTTCTTCTTCGCTTTCACGAGCGCGGCGGTAAAGGCGAGCAGGTCTTGCTGGTCCTTGGTGTGCTGGAGCACTTTGGTGTAGAGGCCCGATAGCTCGGCCAGTTCTAATAGCGATGGGCAAACGCCCATCCGCGGCTGATTGCCAGGCAGGTACTTGATCGAAGCGTTGATCGCTTCGGCATAGCGTTCCAACCGCGTCAGCAGTTCGACGTACGCTTCGGCCGGCAACGTGCCATGATGGGCAATGTCGCAGGTCTCTGCCTTCTGGCGAAAATAATCCAGCGCCGCATCAACGTTCTCGCCCAGTTGCGCTTGCAGCCACAGCGCGCCGGCGATGTACTGATCGCCGAACGGTTCGTCGCCAGGATACTGAAACTGCTTCGAAAGCTGCCGCCCGTAGTGAGTGAGATCGAGCGCCAGCCGCAAGTCTTCCGGCTTTTCGAGCAACCGCGCCGCACGCACCGTGGCCGCCAGATGTGTCGTATCGATGTGATACGCGTTGTCGAGGAACAGCCAATCGCGATCCGAGACAAGTCCCTCCAATGTCGATTCGGTCGGATGCCCTGTCTCTTGCCGGGCGATGTCGGCCTGAATGTTGGCGACCAGATCTTCATGCAGCTTGCGCACCAGCAGACGGGCGGCAGCGCGCTGCGAGGCCTTGTCATGGCGCGCTAGTTCGCTTTCAAACGTGGTGATCGCATTACAGGTGCCGTAATTCTGTAGCAGCAGTTCAAAGCCGCGCGCCGGATCGACCCCTTCGCGTAGTAAGATCTCGATCAGATCCTCGACGTTGTCTTCGTCGACTTTGAACGCGCCAATCAGTCGCTGCGCTTCGGCCTTGTCGCCGACCGGACGCAGGTACATCCAGCCTTCGCGCAAGCGGCCATCTTTCAGCAGCATCGTGCCGACTTCACGGCATGCATCGATCAGCCCTTCTTCCAGTTTCGAGCGTTGCTCGGGTGTCAACTGATCGCCGCTTTCGGAATACAGCATCGGCAGACCGAGCTTGCGCCGCGCGCGAATCTTCAGCGTTTCGAACAGTTCGTGATAGCTCTTGCGCTGGCGCAGTTCGACAATCAAGCGATCGAGGGTCGCATCGACTCCCTGCCTCGCGAAGGTGGTTTCCAACTCTTCAAAGATGCCAGGCATTGCAACAACTCGCGAGATTCGAGGAGGGATAGGGCAGCGCGGTGATCCGGGCGGGCGAGAAAGTCCTAGTATGGGCGCATTCCCAAACCAGAGAAAGGGGAAAGCAGCCCCTTCTTCAGGGCTCCGCCACTTCTTGCCGTGACGTGGTGCGCGTGGCGCAGGTCATGCGGGAAGGCGCTCGCCCCACTTTGCCGCGGGGCAAGACGCAAGTAGCATGGGCTCATGAATCCATCTTCGCCTCAACATCCAAACTTTGGCGGCCTGCGTGTGGCCGCCTTCGAAAGCCGCCGCGCCGGCGATATCGCCAACCTGATCCACAAGGCAGGCGGCGTGCCGCTCGTCAGCCCTAGCCTGCGCGAGGTAGCGATCGAAGACAATCCGGCCGCGATTGACTTTGCGCATCGCTTGGTGACGGGAGACGTCGATATTGTCATCCTGCTGACAGGCGTTGGCTTTCGGCACTTGCTGGCGACAGTTGAGCGTCATTTAGACCGTCAACGATTCTTGGATGCGCTGGCCGATATCACCACGATCTGCCGCGGTCCCAAGCCGGTGGTGGCGATGAAAGAAGTCGGCCTCACGCCGACGCATCGCGTGCCCGAACCGAATACCTGGCGTGAACTGCTGGCCACGATCGACGCTGGCATTCCCATCGCCAATCAAACCATTGCGTTGCAGGAATACGGCAAGAGCAATTCGAGCTTGGTCGCTGGGCTCGAAGCGCGTGGCGCGCGTGTGCTGAACGTGCCGGTCTATAAGTGGGAACTACCCGAAGACACCGGACCACTTGCCGAGAACGTGCAGAAGCTGGCCGCAGGCGAGATCGATGTGGTACTGTTCACGTCGGCGCATCAGGCCGTCAACCTGCTGCACATGGCCGAGCGATTGCATCTGAGCCACGAAGTGCGCAGCGCTTTGAAGCGCACCGTGGTGGCTTCGGTGGGGCCGACCACGACCGAGATGCTGCACGCTTGCGAAGTGGCGGTCGACGTCGAGCCGGAACATCCGAAGATGGGTCCACTGGTGCAAGCCGCGGCGGCGCGCGCGCCCGAACTGCTGAAGCGCAAGCGACGTGTGAGCATCGCCATGCAAAGCGCCGCGCAGATTCCTGCACAAGATAAGAACGCACCATGGTATGACAGCGCGTTCTTGAAAGCGTGTCGTCGCGAGCCGGCCCCATACACGCCAGTCTGGCTGATGCGCCAGGCGGGACGTTATATGGAAGAATATCGCCAGGTGCGCAGCGGCTTTTCGTTCCTCGACCTGTGCAAGCGACCCGACCTGTGCGCCGAGATCATGATCACGGCGGTCAACAAACTGAAGGTTGATGCGGCGATCATCTTCAGCGATCTGTTGCCGATCTTGGAGCCGATGGGCCTGAACCTGGAGTTCGGTCCCGGCGAAGGTCCGCAGATCCACAACCCGGTGCGCGACGCGGCGGGCGTCGATCGTGTGCTGGAACTGGAAAGCGCCGATCAGCTTGATTTCGTGATGGAAACGGTCAAGCTCACGCGCCGCGATCTCGATCCGAAGCTACCGGTGATCGGCTTTGCTGGTTCGCCATTTACGCTGGCCAGTTATGCCATTGAAGGTGGTTCGAGCCGCAACTACCTACACACGAAGACGCTCATGTATCGCGATGCTGGCGCGTGGGAAGCGCTCATGGATCGCTTTGCCAGAGCGGTCACGATGTATCTCAATGCGCAGATCACGGCCGGGGCGCAATGCGTGCAACTGTTCGACTCGTGGGCCGGTTGCCTAGGCGTCGATGACTATCGCCGCTATGTGCTGCCATATATGCAGCAGATCATCGCCGGCCTGGCACCCGACGTGCCGGTGATTAACTTTGCCACCGGCAATCCCGCGCTGCTGCCGCTGTTGGCGGAAGGCTTTGGCTCGCGCAAGTTTGGTGCGGTGGTGGGTGTCGACTGGCGCGTGCCACTGAACGACGCTTGGGAAGCGATCGGCCACGACAAGGCCGTGCAAGGGAACATGGACCCGCTGGTGCTGCTGGCCGATCGCGACACGCTGCGCAATCGCGCCGCCGAAGTCTTGTCGCAAGCCGGTGGCCGCGCGGGACATATCTTCAACCTGGGGCACGGCGTCTTGCAGCAAACGCCTGTCGAGAACGCCATCGCGCTGGTCGACATGGTGCACGAACTGAGCGCCCGATAGCACGCCGGGGCGTCAGCGTTTTTCGCAACGCGACCCACCCCATCTAGCTAGTCGCAGGCCAGGGCGAGTGCTACGCTATGCGCCATGTCATACACCACTTCCTGCGAATGTGGCCGGACCTATCCGGTCAGTGCTTCCCAGGCGGGCACCGAACTGGGTTGTAGTTGCGGGCGCCGCATTCGCGTGCCGCTCTTGAGCGAGTTGCGCCGATCGGCTGGCCAGCGAGCGTACGAAACCAGCACCATCGACGAGATCCGTCGCATGCTGCGCGACGGCGAGTTGCCTGCCGGCGACCTCTGCGTACTCTCAAGCCTACCGACGCGCGAGGTTTATAACCTATGCGTCCATTGCGAATCGAAATGGGTGAGAGGCCGGAGCGCGTGGCCAGTGGTGTTTTCCGTCATCACGATCGTGTTCTTGCC
>JAEZGD010000643.1 GCA_023417165.1 Planctomycetota bacterium | reverse complement strand
TCACCAGACGGCGATTAGCGCTGTCGTCGAGCGTGCGTTCCATCCACTGCACCGCCATCGTTTGGGCGGCGCTGCCTTGCAGGCTCGTCACGAACCGGGCGAGCGCACAGATTCGCTCGCACCGCATCGGATTGCGCTTGTAGGCCATCGCCGACGAGCCAATTTGGTCCTTGACGTACGGTTCGTCGATTTCTTTGCGGCTGATGAGCAGACGCAGATCAGTGGCGGCCTTGTGAGCCGTTTGAGCGACGCCCGAGAGGACATCGAGGACCTGAGCATCGACTTTGCGCGTGTACGTTTGCCCAGTCACTGCATAAGTGGCCTTGAAGCCCATCTTCAAGGCGACGCGATGTTCCAAATCGCGAACGCGTGCGTGATCGCCGCCAAACAATTCCAGAAAACTCGCCTGGGTGCCGGTGGTTCCCTTGACGCTACGCGCCCGCAAGCTGGCGATGCGATGCTCGACTTCCGCCAGGTCGAGCGCCAGGTCATAGGCCCACAGCGTCGCCCGTTTGCCCACCGTCGTCGGCTGCGCAGGCTGCAAATGCGTGTATCCCAAGCAGGGCAAGTCGCGATACTTAGCCGCAAAGCTGCCGAGCGCGTCGATCACGCCTGCGAGCCGCCGGGCGACCAGTTCGAGGCCCTCCCGCATCAGCAGCAGGTCGGTGTTGTCGGTGACAAAGCAACTGGTCGCACCGAGGTGAATGATCGGCTTGGCCGAAGGGCAGCACTCGCCGAACGTCGTCACGTGCGCCATCACATCGTGGCGCAGGCGTTTCTCGTGCTTCGCGGCGACCGCAAAGTCAATGTCGTCCAAGTGGGCCCGCATCTCGGCCAGTTGCTGATCGGTGATCGGCAGGCCGAGTTCTTGCTCGGCCTCGGCCAGCATGACCCACAACCGCCGCCAGGTGCTGAACTTTCGCTGATCCCCCCACAGCGTCGCCATCTCTTCCGAGGCATAGCGGCTAATCAGCGGGTTCTCATAGCGATTGTGGTCAGACATGGCACTGGTCCTGCGACGCGCGGGAAAAAGGACCATTCTAGCGTCGAAATCGCCCTTCGCGCAGGGGCCGGTGCCAGGACGCGCTCACGGTTGCAGCAGCCACTCGACTGCCGCTGCGCTGGTCTTGTCGCCTTGGACGTCCGAGAGCGTCAGCTTCGACTTCTCGGTCCCCCAAGCAGCCAACACCGGCTTCAGCGTCTCGGCCGATTCCCCCGCCACGAACAACGATGTTGGCGTGAGCGCGGCTAACACGCCAGGCAGGTCGCCATACTTCGCACCGCCAGGGATGAATTGCAGGCTACGGTGATTGTCGACCTTCGCAAAGCGAAAACCTCGCGTATCGAGCGCCGCGCGATCAACCGCATTGGGCGACAGGAGCTGCGCCACAGCGGCCACTGGCGCGGTTTCGTCGAGCGCCACGAGATAAACGCGTTTTGGCTGGCTTTCGTGCTTGCGCACGTATTCCACCAGGTTCAGCACATCATGCACGCGGTTGGCCAACACCGTTCGATTGAAACCAAACGTATAGCCAGCGTATTGGCGAGGGTTTTTGACGACTGGAGTCGCTGTAAGCGGCTGACCATCCGCATTGAACTCGCCTTGATAGAGCAGATCGGCGCCCAAGATCGCCGCGCCGCTGGCCAGCAACTTACGAGCGCCGGCGCTCGGCTTGCCATCGGCGTCATACAGGCCCGCTTTGCCGGCGCTGCTCAGCCAGATCGCGACGGTCCCCTTCCAATCCTTCGGATACAAGAACGCGACCGGCAGTTCGGTCTTCTCGGTCTTGTTGCGGAGCAGGCCGGCCATCTCCAGGTAGTCGCCGCAATCTTCTTTGACCGTTTGCTCGTAGTCCAGATCGGCCGAATGCGGTAGCGGCGTGCCGTCGCTTGCCGGGCGAACATCGGCCAAGATGCGCCAGGCATTTTGCAGCGTTTGACGATATTCGCCCTGCCCTGCCAGCGCCGCGAGTTGCTTCTGGCTGTCTTCGTCCCAGTAGCGGCATAGCTTCTGTTCGAATTCGTCGCCCGATTCCGGCTGCGGATGCTGCGCATCCCAGACCGTCATCTCTTCGCGCGTCAGCCGCTGATAATCTTCTTCCACCACCGGTTCGGGAATGCCCAGGTTGAAGTGCTTGTTAATCCACGAATACATGCCCGCACGGCTGACATAGTTGTAGTTATGTCCGAAATGCAGCAGCGGACGGTGGGCAACGTTCTTTTCGGCGTTCAGCAGCTTGTAGTGTTGCTGCAGTTCGGGAAATCCCTTCGTGGGCATTTCTCGTGTCCAGTCGTCGGCAGAAATACATAGCTGCGGCTTCGGAGCAAACAGCGCCGCCAGTTCAACGTTACCGGTCCCGACGCGCAGCAAGCACGAGTTCTCGCACGTGCAGCCTCCCTGCATCGATGTCGAAACCATCACCGCCGGCACCGATACCTTTACGCGCGGATCGACCGCCGCCAGCAAAAATGTTTGTGTTCCGCCGCCGCTCGCTCCGGTCACGCCTAGGCGCGACGTGTCGACATCCGGCAACGTTTCGATAAAGTCGAGCGCGCGGATCGAATTCCACGTTTGCAAGCCCATCGCCGATTGCAGGCGTGACTCGGCTTGGGGTGTGAACAGTCCCCAACTCGTTTCCTTTTCCATATGCGGGCGGCGTTCGAGCTTGCCGATGCCATAGCGATGCACCAGGTCGAACGACAGTTGTGTGCAGTCGGCATATCCAATCATGTCGTAGTGCAGCACCACACAGCCCATCCGAGCTAGTTGCACGCAGCGGGCCTGCAAGGGACTGCGACCGCTGTCTTCAAAGCGCTCGGCTCCGTTAACGATTTCGCGGCGGACGGCGTCCCGCCCGGCATCATAGAAGCGACCATCGTTCCAGTGGCCATGCGGACACAGAATCGCCGGAAGTTTTCCCTCTTTGCCGACCGGTCGATAGAGGCTGCCGGTGACGAAGAAGCCTGGCATACTTTCGAAATAGACGCGTTCGACGGTGTAGTCGCCGCGATCGACCTTGCCATGCACCACAGCATTGAGCGGTGTCTTGCTCGGCAAGGGGTAAATTCCCTGTGAAACCAGCACTTGTAATCGCAAACGTTCGGCGCGCCGATTCCATTCATCTATCGTCGCGGCAGGCGTAAACGGAAAGTAGCCATCCAAGTCTTTAGGGGCGGCCAGGCGGCTATCGGCGGGCTGCTTGCCAGCGGGCACCAAATCAGGCCCTTGGGCAACAGATACCGAAGCCAAAACCAACAAGGCAATCCCCGAGAGAAGATGCAAGCGGATCATAGGTGGGATTCCAAACAGGGGAACAAGAGGCATGTGCTCGAAGTGTAAGTGATCGTACGACCGATTGCCAGATTTTCCGCGGCAGAGTTCAATGGTTCACGAAACGGAGTATTTCATGGGCGACCTGGTTCCAATTTATTCTGCCGCCGATGCGGTCCAGGCGCAGCTTTTGAAAGAGCAACTGGCGCTGCGGGATATCGACGCCTGGATCATCAACGAAGCGCTCAGCGGAGCGGTGGGAGGCCTGCCGCCGGGCTGGTCCTCGAATGCCCGCGTAGTGGTGGCTTCGGCCGATGCGGAAAAGGCCCGCGAGATTGCCATGGCCTTCGATCGCAACCAGGTCGAACGCCAGCACGCGACGAAAGAACCACCCGAGCCGGCCCCGGTGGTCGATCTCGATGCCTGGCCGCGCTGCTTGATGTGCGGCGAGCGACGCTTGGCCGTCTGTCGCTTCTGCGGCACGGCGGGGACGCACTTTCCGTTGGCCTATCATGGTCCAGGGCGAGTGGGCCACGACGAAGACGCGCCGCCGCTATCGGTCGTTTGCCCTACCTGCGACGAACCATTCGTCCCGCGTTTCTATAAAGAGTGCGAGCATTGCGGCTACGAATTTGAAGATGGCGTTCCCGTCCCACGTCCCACCGGCGATCAGGAGGTATTGCGCGAGGACCTGACGCGCATTTGGATCTTGCTGGGCAGCATGCTGTTGCTGTTTATCGCTTGCGGCGTTTACTTGTGGTGGCTGATGCGTCAGTAACGTGTGCTTCAAGGCCAACCGCGGCTACGATTGGGTCGATGCGCAGCGCTCTAGAGCCGACTGCCACTTCTGACGTTCCTTCTGCGTCCAACCGCGCCAGAACTTCGAACGACCTGCACTAAAGGCGGCGCGTTCTTGCTTGCGTTGTGTTTTGAGCCAGCGAAGCGCGTCGCCATCGGCTTGCAGCGCCAACTCGGCCACCAAGATTTCAGCCGTGGCGGCGTCATTGAGATCGCCTAGCACATCTTGAAGTCGCTTTAACTGCGCCAGCAGCGAAGTCCGCAAACGCTTCGGAAAGACCGGCTCCAATAGCTCCAAGGCATAGCGCAAATGCTTGCCAGCCACTCGCAACGCATGCAGCCGCTTGGCCGACTGACCAGGCGAGTTCAGCGCCGCTGTAAATTCGGCGAGCGTAGGCGCTAACGCCAGAGGCACGAAGGCCTGGAAAGGTTGGTTGAGCACCGGCGCGCGCTGCCGCGACGAAGAAAGCTTTTTCAGAAGTTGGCGCTGCCTTTGTTGCCAACGTTTGCTGGCGCGCAACTGCTTGTTGAGTTTCCGCAGCGGCTTCTGCGCGGCGATGCGACGTTTCTCCAACAATGCAGCGACCTCGCCAGGAAGCGTCGCCTCTTGCTGCTTAAGCCGCTGCCGATAGACGTCGAGATTGCGCGCCTCATCGGCTGCTTTGCGCAATTTACGAAGCTTCCGTAAGAACCACTCGCTCTTGCGCTGAGGTAGTGCGGCAGCGAAGAAGTCGAGCGTGGCTCTTGCCCTACGGCAAGCGACGCGCAGTTGATGAACTGGCTCAGGCTCGTCAGGCGACGCCTGCGCGGCCCGCTGCAGTTGTTTCGATACCATCGCCAGGCGTTGCTTGACTTGCTTGGCAGCAACAAAACCCACCAGCGGCGGTGATTTTTGATGGCGGACCATCGCGGGCACGACAGAAAAAGGAGTCGACACGCCCGGCAATGGCGGGCGTTACACTCTCAGTCTAGTTGCCCGCCACGCAAGATTGTAGGAGGCGAATCCTTTCGCCACGCACGCTCCGTCAGGGAATCTGTTTCCCTTTTCCTACAATTCTTTTCCGCGGACAAACTGCGTCAGCTTATGTTGCGTTGGCAAACGCACTTCTTCCCAACTCGCTACATCCAACTGCACCACAGCGAGGCCTCCGGTGGGAAAGCCGTCATGGTTGCCGCACAGCGAATAGAGCAATTCGTCGAGCGTGGGATTGTGCCCCACCACCAGGATGCGCTCCGCATCGTCTTCTTGCTCGCGAATTACCTGCACATACGTGGCGGGCGTGGCTAAATATAGTTCGTTGCGAAGGTCAATCGATTTCTCGTACCCGCATGCCTGGGCGACCAAACGTGCCGTCGCTTCGGCTCGCACAGCGTTTGATGACACGATTGCATCAGGCGTCAACTGCTGCTCTTTCAACCAGCGACCGATACGAGGCGCGTCCTTCTCGCCGCGTGGCGCCAAAGGGCGATCGCGATCGGACTGCCCTTCTTCGATAGGTTCCGCCTTGGCATGGCGTAGAATCATCAACGTCTTCATGGCGGTCTCGCAGTCAGTATCGCGTTGAGCGGAGGCGTACTATAACACTTCCGCGCCTGGAGCACGATGAGGCTCGAACACAGTTCGACGAGATTGTTCCGCTTGCTTCACGGCCGCCCGCGCCTCGCGATAGAAATGCTCTTGGCAGCGCAAGGTTTCGCCCCCTTCGGCCGGCGTTATGCGGTCATAACGTCCATCCGGCAGCAGCACGCGCGCCTTGACGTTGTCTTGAAAATAGATCTCCAGCATGTTGATCAGCCGCGTCTTCAGCCCTTCGTCCTCGACGGGCGTTAACAATTCGACGCGTCGATCAAGATTGCGCGGCATCCAATCGGCGCTGGAAATGAACACACGCTTATCGCCGCCATGCAAAAAGTACATGATGCGCGCATGCTCGAGGAAGCGATCGATAATGCTCACGACGGTAATGTTCTCGCTGAGGCCCGGCACGCCAGGGCGCAAGCAACAGATGCCGCGCACGTTCAATCGCACGCGCACACCCGCTTGCGAAGCGGCATACAACGCGTCGATCAGGTTGGTATCCACCAGCGAGTTGACCTTGATCACGATTTCGGCCGCCTGGCCTTGCAGACGCAATTGCGTTTCGACCTGAATCATCTCCAGCAGCTTTTCGCGCAGGCCGATGGGCGCGACTTCGATCTTGCGAAACTGCTGCGGCTGCGAATAGCCGGTGATGGCGTTAAAGAAACTGGTGGCATCGGCGCCAAGCTCCTCATTCGACGTCATCAGGCTGATGTCGCTATACAAGCGCGAGGTGATCTCGTTGTAATTGCCGGTGCCAAAATGCACATAGCGTTGAATGCCATGCGGCTCGCGACGGACAATCACGCAAATCTTGGCATGGGTTTTCAGGCCCTTTACGCCATAAATGACCTGCACACCAGCGTGTTCCAGGTTCTTCGCCCATTCGATGTTGCGCGCTTCATCAAAGCGCGCCTTCAGTTCAACCACCACCGTCACGTACTTGCCGCGCTCTGCAGCCCGCCGCAAGGCAGAGACAATCGGACTGTTGCGGCGGGTGCGATACAAAGTCATCTTGATCGCCAGCACATCGGGATCGTCGGCCGCACTTTCGCCCAACCGCACCCCCGGCTCGAAGCTGTCGTGCGGGTGAGACAACCGCACATCCTGTTGCGTCAGGACGTCGAAGATGCTCTTCCGCAAGCCGATCTGAGGCGAAGGCTGCGGCGGCCAAGCTTCGTATTTCAGGTTGTCGAAGCCCGGCAGATCGGTAAGTTGCATGAACGCGGCCAGGTCGAGCGGGCCCAGCGCCGCGAAGGAGTCTTCGCTCTTGACGCCGAGCGCTTGCCGCAAGAACGCCACCGAGACCTCGCCCATCGACGCATCGACTTCCAACCGCACGCACGCGCTTTGTTTCCGCGCATCGAGAATGCCTTCCATTTCGGCCATCAAGTCCGCGGCCAAATCGTCGCGCACGCTCATATCGGCGTTACGCGTGATGCGCAGCGGCACGGCTTCGACGACACGCTCGCCGGGAAAGAACCGCTCGACGAACATCCTGACCGCATCTTCGACCAGCGTATAGGCATAGCCACCTTCGGAATGCACCGTGATAAACCGCGGCGAACTGCGGCGCAGTGAAATGACGGCAAATCGTGGGCGTTCGCTCCCCGCCGCTGGCGCTAGTTGCACCAACAAGTGCAACGCTTGATTGGCCAGCAGCGGAAAATCTTCCGGGCCTGTGACGGCTACTGGCGACAGGACTGGAAAGATCTCTTCCTCGAAGACCTGCTCCAATCCGCGCAATTGACGATCAGTAAACTCGCCAGGGCGAATGCGCCGAATGCCAGCTTCCGCCAATCGCGGTTCCAAGTCGTTATTGAAGCATGCGTACTGATCGCTAATCATCTGCCGCGTGCGCTGGCTAATGGCCGATAATTGCTGCTGCGGAGTCATTCCCGAAGGATCGACCTTGTTGCCTGGGCGCGACGCCAGCATTTGCAAACCGCCGACGCGCACCATAAAGAATTCGTCAAGGTTCGAATCGGTGATCGCCAGAAACTTCAAGCGTTCTAAGAGTGGAATTTGCGGATCACGTGATTCGTCGAGCACGCGTTGATTGAATTCCAGCCACGACAGCTCGCGATTGATATAGTTTGAAGACATAGCAGAGGTAAAAAGAATCTCGTGACCGATGCCGTCGGCGCTACCGCGTACGGCCAACTCCCCGCAGTAGAGTTGAACTTACGCCTTCACTCTTCGCAGCAGCACCTTCATACCAAACACTTCCTCGAACAGACCGCTATTTTGCCGCATCGCCATTTGTTCCAGCGATAGATCGTCGACGCGCGGAATCGAGATCACCAGGCGTCCCTCTTCCACTTCACAAAGCAACTCATGAATGCGCTGGCTACGCGAATCATCAAGCGCGATCGCCAACCGCAAGAGCGCGGCCATCTTGGCCACAGCAATGCGATGCTCGCGACTAAGCGTGTTGTAGCCTTCATGTTCCGGTTGCGGTGAAGCGCGACGATGATAGCGCGCGACGAGCGAAACCAACAACACGTCCTGCTTGCTAAGGCCGAACAGTTCGCTGTTCTTAATCAGGTACATCGAATGCTTGTGATAGCTTCGATTGCTGACGAACATGCCGATTTCGTGCAGCAAAGCGGCAATCGCCAGCACCGTTTCATAGCGCGAATCGAGTTCGTGTTCGTCCTTCAGCATGCGAAACAACATGCGGCAAAGCTGCGCCACGTGCTTGGCATGCGCCTCGTCGACGCCGAACTTGGCTGCCAAGTCCAGGGCCGAACGGACGATCTGCGCGCTAAATTCTTCCGTGAGCGCCGCCTGGCCCGCCATTTCATGCAGCAAGCCGTCGCGCAGCGTGATATGCGTTACTAGCACATTCTTCAGCTTGAGCGCCCGGGCGATGCGGCAATAACTGAGCAAAGCCGCACCGACGGTTTCCGCTTCGGGAAACGAGAGATGATACGTCTGTACGATTTCGTCATCCGACAAACTGAGCAGGTTGTCGGTAAAGCGTTCCAGCCCCGCCACGCTGAGACGCGCCAGCGATTGCGGTACCCAGTCGGGCAACAGTTCCGCCGCCGCAAACCGCACGTCACCCCCCATCGCCACCAATTCAATCGCCTGGGTGTCGGGCGGAATCGCTTCGACCATTTGCTCGACGGTGCGCGCGATCTGGCTCTCCATGATGCTGCGAATTTTGAGCGCAGGCGTGCGAAACGATTCCAACTGCTTTCGCAAGCGTAGCGAGCCGAGCCGATACGTATGCGAGTAAACGACGTCGCCGCCCCGGACCATCAAGAGCTCGGTGCTACCGCCACCGACCTCGACAATGATCGTCGTCGCATTCGCGAGCGCGGGCTCTGCGCGCAGGAACTGTTGCATGCCCAGATAGGTAATGCGGTTGACTTCCGATTCGTCCAGCGGTTCGATCTGCATCTCGGTGGCGATGTAAACACGATCAGCGAACGCCAGGCGGTTGGTGGCTTCGCGCACGGCGCTGGTGGCCACGACGCGAATCTGATCGCTGCGCGTGATGCCGTATTCTTTCAGCAAGCGGCCATAGCTGCGCAACGTGCGGACGCACTCTTCGATGGTGGCGCGATCGATAGCACCCTTGGTGAAGGTATCGCGGCCGAGGTTCACTGCTTGTGAAAGTGTTTCCAGAATCCGCACATGCCCGGCGTCGCCGATTTCCGCAATCGCCATCCGAATCGAGGTTGCGCCGACATCGATCACAGCCACCGGCTTGATCTGGCGCGCAGGTTCTGTGGGGCGAACGGGCTTGTCAATCTCGGTAGTCATGTCGTTAGTTCAGAGAGGCTTCGCGCGGCAGCACCTGCTTCTCGATCCAGCCGGCCGCTCCCATAGCTCCGGCATCGTCGCCCAACTTGGCCGCCACCACCTTGAACGACTTGGCCATCGACGGCATGGTCCGCTCGCGCGCGGACTTCTCGACGGCGTTAACAAACAGGTCAGGCATCGCTTCGACCAGTCCGCCCCCCAGCACAATGACATCGGGAGCGAGCATTGTCACCACATTGGCGACAGCGACACCAATCAAGTCGCCAGCCCGACGCACGATCTTCTCGACGATCGTATCGCCAGCTTTGATGGCTTCGGCCAGCGTGCTGCTGCGAATCTCGCTGAGATCGGCGCCGCTGGTGGCCATGATATGCGGTGCTTCGCCACGGTAGGCGGCCATCGCCACTTGCGACGCAATCGCCAGGCGGCTGGCTTCGGTTTCCAGGCAGCCACGGCGACCACAGCCGCAGTATTCGCCGTCGGGGACAACCTCGACGTGGCCGATTTCCATGCACGAATGCTTTCGACCGCGAAAAATTCGCCCTTCATAGATGCAGCCGCCGCCGATGCCCGTGCCGGGAAAGATTCCGATCACGCAGCGCGCATTCTTGCCTGCGCCAAAGCGGTATTCGCCATACACGCCAGCATCGACGTCATTAGTGATCACGACCGGGCAATGAAAGTGGTCTTCGAGCTGTTCTTTCAGCTTGACGTTCTTCCAGCCCAGATTGGCCGCTTCCAGAATCACGCCCGACTCGAGATCGACCGTGCCCGGGCAACCGACACCGATGCCAGTGATGGCAGCAGGATCGAGCTTGGCCGCTTCCAACGCCTGATCGATGGTTTGAATGATCCGCTCAACGCCGACCTTAGCGCCCTCGTGTCCCTTGGTACGGCGGCGTTTGCGGCCGAGCGAACGAAACTGGCTGTCGTAAGCGACCGCCAACATTTTGGTCCCTCCCAGGTCGAATCCGACCCAGTGGGCTTCCTTTCGTGGCTCGGGCATAGGGTTTAGGCGATCTTGCGCAAGTGGATCGAAACAGAAGTGCCGGGCGGTTCAGAATACCAAACGCGCTGCTGGTGACAAAGCCGCTACCAACAAAGCCTTGCGCTGCGCCGTTGGTCGCGTCTTTCTGTCACCCATATTAGGCAGCGATGCCACCATGCTGGCATGCATCAACGATTGGCATTGCAACCTTAGAGATCAAGTCACATGCCGGGCAACTGATTTGGAATCGGTCGCCTGCCGTCGCACCCAATGGCTTACTTCTTTTTGACCGTAATCTTGGCAGGCCCGCCAGAGGCTGTGTCATAGGTCAGCGGCGTGGTATGCACGTCGTTGTATTCCGCTGGCAACAGATCGGTCGGCATGTCGGTACTGTCGAAGGTTTGCACGGTCACTTTTTGCAACCCGGCCACGACGCCATCATTAAACTTGTGGCTCGTGACTTCCTTAAACGAACCATCCGCGACATTAACGCTGGCGGTGCCTGGCCGCGGATGCGTTTTGGCATCTTTGGGTTGCGCTTGCGGATAGAAGGTCACACGAATCTGCTCCGCGGGAATGAGCGAGCCATCGTCGTAGGTGACCGTCCCCGTAATCGGCACCTGAGAAAAGGGCTCAGCCTTACCGCATCCCGCCACCGCCAGCAAGCCAATCATTGCGACACTTCGCAAACAACGATTCCACATGAGCTAGACCTTTAGATGAGGCGATAAGATGAACAGCCACGCGTGTCTAGTAAACGGGCTGGCGCGCGCGATCGCAAGTCTTTCTCAGGTCATTTTTCCAATGATCCAATCGCCCAGGCGAGGCGAGAGTTGGCTGATGGCGAAGAGGATGCGTGCTTTCAGCGGCACAACCAGTTCCAGGTCGCGGCGTTGACAAGCCTTAACCACACGAGCCGCCAGGCGCTGCGGATCGATCCCACGCAGCTTAACGCCTGCGCCAGGCTTACTGGCCGACTCGGGAAGGTTACTGGCTGCATAGCGCGGCGATGTGTCATTGCGCCGTAAGGGACCGGGGCAGACCAAGAGCACGTGCACGCCTTGCTCGGCCAGTTCAAGGCGTAGTTGCTGCGAGAACGCCGCCACCGGAAACTTGCTGGTGGCATACGCGCCCAGAAATCGAGACGCACTTTTGGCCGCGAGGGAGGCGATATTCACCACGTGACCGCGCGAGACGATCAGGTGGGGCGCGGCGGCCAGTGTACAGCGCACGAGGGCCAGGAAGTTCAGTTCCCACTGCGCACGAAACTCATCCAGCGGCGTTTCCAGCAGTCGCCCGCGCGAAGATCGCCCGGCATTGTTCACCAGCACATCTAGGCGGCCATAACGCTCAACCGCCCCTTGGATCATGCGCGCCACGTCGTCATCGCGTGTAATGTCGGCCGTAATGGTCAACACGTCGACGCCTTGGGAACGCAGCGGAGCAGCAGCGGCTTCCAGTCGTTCGGCATGACGTGCGACCAGGACTAGTTTTGCACCCACCTGCGC
>JAEZGD010000606.1 GCA_023417165.1 Planctomycetota bacterium | reverse complement strand
GATCTGTACTATGCCTATCGCGATCTTGACGCCAAGATCGCGGCGCGCAATGCCTCTCTCGAAATTTGGCGCAAAGTAAGCGCCAAGCAAGGCGTCGAGCCGGGCCGCGAGGCGCAGGCGCGCGAGCAGTACTTTCGCTTTGAAGAAGAAGTTCAAAACGCGCTGGCAGGACGCCCCGGCGATGGTACGACCACCTACAACGGCACCACGGGTGGCGCGTTCCGCGGGGCAGGCGGCGTGCTCTACAGCGAGCGTCGTTTGCGACTGGTGGTCGGGTTAAACCTGCGCGATGATCGTTTAATTCGGCCCGGCGATGAGCCGTCAGTAGTGCCGATTAAGTTCAGTTGGCCAGACATTTCTGCGGAAGCGATCGTCCGTCGCGGTGAATTGCGACGTCAACGATTGAATATTCGCCGCCGTGAAATGGAACTGGTGGCAGCACGCAACTTTTTGTTGCCGCAGTTCGACGTCTTTGGACGCTATCGCTGGCGCGGTTTCGGTCATGATTTGATCAGCATCGATCGCGAGCCCGATCGCTTCGACAATGCCTTTCAAGATCTGACGACGGGCGACTTCCAAGAATGGCAATTAGGCGGCGAGTTTCGCCTGCCGGTTGGCTTTCGGCGTGGTCATGCGGCGGTGCGTAATGCTCAGCTTCAGCTAGTGCGCGAACGGGCGATGCTGGATGAGCAGGAGCGGAAGGTGCTCTATGATTTGAGCAACGCTTACGCAGAGGTCGAGCGGGCTTTTGAAGTGTCGCAGACCGCCTTTAATCGCCGCAGCGCGGCGAAGACGAATGTCGATATCCTGCGCGAACGCATGGAATGGGATCCACAATTCAACCTGGACCTGTTGCTGGAAGCCGAACGGCGCTTTACGGACGCCGACGTGCGTTACTATCGTGCGACCGTGGAATACGCCCAGGCGGTGAAATCGGTGCACCTGGAGAAGGGAACCTTGCTCGACTACGCGCACGTGTATTTGAGCGAGGAAGAACGCAATTCCAGCGAGGTTCAGGACCAGGCGTATCGCAATCGCCTCTTTGCTGCCGACGGACTGTTGAACTACATCGTGGCCAAGCCGGCGCCACCGCCAGAACAGGCCGCAGCGCCGCCAGCATCCGCCATTCACGCCGCGCCCGCGACCCAAGCCGGCCCTGCGCCCGATTCGCAGCTGACGCCGCAAGCCGCAGGTGGAACGAGTCAGGTGTCGCAACCAATGTCCGACTTTAGTGCGGCGCCTTCAATGTTTGACCCGCCTGAGCCCAACGGAGAACGGTCAGTGCTGGTGGGAGGCACGCGCCGCGCGTCGTTTGAGAGCGTTCCTGACACCGATTTTGGTTCGGAAACGAGTCTAGAGAGCGGCACTCGGCGATTGCCGCCACCGACCGAGTAACGGAGATACTCGGCGACCAAGTCTAATTCGTCGTTAGAACCAGTTGCTGGTGATCAAGGCGATCAACGAAACCACGAGTAGCAGCCCGACACCAACGCCCAGGTAGATGAGCCGCAAGGCGCGTTGTTCGTCGGTCAAGGACTGCCGGGTCCATTCGACGTGCTCTTGCTCTTCGAGGCTCTTTTCTAAGATGCCCTTCACGAACGCTTGCAAGTCGGACGATTCGCCAACTGATGCGAAATAGCATCCGCTAAACAAAAACGGATCATCTTGCGGTGTCTGGCGCGGATCATAGCCGAAACCACCGATCAACACGTCGCCCAGTCGCGGCTTCACATTGCAACGCATCTTGCAAAGCAGGCTATAGAGCCGTGTATTGCCAGGGCGTGTTAAGGCTTGGTTTTCGCGAAACAGCGTATAGATCCAGTCTTCGAACACGCCACTCACATGCGAAGCGAAATTCAGCATCGCCTCAGGCGTTGGTTCAGAACGCACATCATAACGCCGCCCGAAGCGTTGCCCAAACGCCCGTTCTGGTCCGACGCGGCGCACCAGTTCGCGAAAACCTCGCTCACGTTCCATACCGATTACCAAAGCAGAGACGGGACAGCGGAGCGCCAGGCCGCGCTGAATGGTATGAAGATCGAGCTTGATCGCCCGCTGCAATTCTTCGATTTCCGGCCCCGTCGCCTGCAACTGTTCAAAGGGAATGAGTGTCAGCACGCCATTGGTGCCGCAGAGCGGCTGACGCGCAGCACGCACAAGTTGGCACAGGTATTCCAATCGCAATGTTTGCTCGGCGGCATCTTGCGGGTTTACGATCGCCGGCATTTGGCTGGCTGCACTGGGCGAACTGATGCGTTCTGCAAGCGGCGTGTAGGTGGTCGCTTGCACGGGTGCCGGAGCAGACTGAGTTGGAGCTTCGACAGGCGCAGCTGGGGTTTGTTGCAAGACAAACTGGTCGAGAAGAATGGTGCCGCGCGTCGAGTCGGTTTGCCGTTGGGGAATGGCTCGAACTGTCGCAGGTGCAACAGGTGCTGCTGCGCTAACTGTCTGGCGAGCCATCGCGACGGTGGAAGTCGAGGACTCAAGGGGGGCTTCATAGATCACGCCAGCGGCTAATTTGCGCTCCACCAGTTTTGCTAGCGCGCTGTGCCAGCC
>JAEZGD010000592.1 GCA_023417165.1 Planctomycetota bacterium | reverse complement strand
GGGCAAGCCAGCAGTGGCACCCGAAAGTCTCCTTACTCGGCAGTCTTGCTCTCGACCTCGACTTTCTTCAAGCGTTCGACGAACTCGCGATTTTGCTTGCGCAGGTCGGCGACTTCCTTCTGCACTTCGTCGAGCGGCCGTTGAGCGCTGCGCAGCTTCTCGATGGCATCGTCGATCGTGCGCAGCATGCCGAGGTTCTCTTCGCGGCTCCGTTTCTCTTGCAGCCAATCAATCGCCTGGGCGTTGCCGAGCGCAACGAGCGAATCAATCGCGGCGCGCCGCACGGGGCTGCGATCGTTGTCGAGCTCGGCTTTCAGCTTCGCCAGGTACTGTTCGTCGTCGGCCTTCAAGCGAGCGAGCGCACCAATGACAATCACGCGACTGTCAGGCGTCAACTTGCCATCGAGCTTCTTGGCGAGCACTTCGACCGCCTCGCTGGCGTTCAGTTCCACCAGGCCATCGCAGGCCGCTTTCAAAATCACTTCCTGATGGCTCGGCGTTTCGAGCGCGGCCAACAGCGCCGCGCGACAGTTATCCTTGTCGATTTTCACCAGCGTTTTGAGCGCCGCGGCGACCGCAAAGTACGAGCGATCCTCGGCAATCGTGGTACGCAACGCCGCGCGAACGTCGTCCTGTGCGAAGTGTTCCAAGCTGGCAATCGCTTCGCGCCGCACGAACGACTTTTGATCCTCCCGCGCGGCTGCCAACAGCGCGGCGCGCACGTCATCGCTATTCAGCTTTGCCAAGGCTTTGACCGCTTCTTGGCGCACGCCCCAGAAAGCATCCTCACGCGCCGCTTTGACGAGTGCGACCGCAACGTCGCGCTGTTCGCGATACTCTTGCAAGCCTTCGATCGCCTGCGCGCGAGCGACCACTTGCTGGCAGTTTTGCAGCTGATCGATCCACTCTTCCTTGCTCTTCTTGCCGCCGATCTTCTTGAGGAGCCAATCGCGCGGGTCAAAGACGATGCGCGTCGGCCGTTCGTCGAGCGCGAAGTGAAAGGTTTCCTCCGCTTTGCCGATTTCGATGCGACGAACCTGCGACGACGTGCCATGTCCGATCTCTAGTTCGACTGGCGTGCGATAGAGGGGCGTCAGGCTATCGACCTTCTGCGTTTGCTTGATGGTGACGACCGCGCTTTTGCTGGCGTCGTCCCAATGCCACTGCATGTGGAACTCGGGATGCCCGCCATGATGCACCCACTGATCAAAGAACCAATTGAGCCCCTGCCCTGACGTTTCTTCGATCGCGCGACGCAGATCGGCCGTTTCAACCGTGCGAAACTGATGCACTTCGGCATAGCGGCGAATGGCCTTCCAGTATGCATCTTCGCCGAGGACAAACCGCAGCATGTGCAGCACGCGGCCGCCCTTGGGATACGTATGCCGATCGAACATCGCCGCGGGACTGGGATAGCGATAGGTCACGATCGGGCGGCGATAACGCTGGTCTTCATCGAAGTAGCTGTTCGCTTCGCCGCGGCGCGCCCAGGCGGCTTCATCCCAGCCGAGATCATGTTCGGTCCAGAGCGTGGCGAAGTACGTGGCGAAGCTTTCGTTGAGCCACAGCTCGCCCCAGTCCTTGCAAGTCAGCAAATCGCCCCACCATTGATGGGCCAGTTCGTGCGCGACGAGGTTATCGCTGGAAACATCCAAGTGAGCGCGTTCGTCGTGCAGCGTGCGCAAAGTGAGCGTGGTGGCAGACGTATGCTCCATGCCGCCCCACATGTATTCGTCGACGCAGATCTGGGCGTACTTCTCCCACGGATACTTCACGCCGATCCGTTCCGAGAAGTACTGCACCATGCGCGGCGTCTTTTCGAACGACAGCGCCGCATGGGGCAAGTGTCCGCGCGGCACATAGCTGATGACCGGCATATCGTTCCATGCTTGCTCATACGCTTCGAAATCGCCCGCCACAATCGATAGCAAGTACGGCACATGCGACTTGGCTTGCACCCAGTGCCAGGTGCGCGTGCCGTCTTCGTGATCGTGCTTCGCCTGGAGCACGCCATTGCTGAGCGTGAGCATCTCTTTGGGGACGGTGGCCACGATCTCGCTCGTCAGTCGATCGCTCGGCGAGTCGAAGCAGGGATACCAATAGCGGGCGAACTCGGGCTCGCTTTGCGTCCAGACCATCTGCGGCTGGTCCGGCTCGCTATCATCCGGCATCACAAAGTGCGCGCCGTGCTTGGGCTTGAGGATGCGATACTCGATCGCGATCTGTAGCTGGCTCTCGGCCGGATATTCCTTGTCGAGAATCAGCCGCAGCTCTTGGCCTTGTTGCTGATGCTTGAGCGGCTTCGCGGGTTGATCGCCGCCGGGCAGCAGCGAGGCACCAAGAATCTCGAGTTCCGCGGCGTCGAGCGAGATCTCACGCAGCGGCTTGAAGAGGCTCAACCGATGTCTCGCCTTGGCGTCGATTTGCTGCTTGGCGAAGTCGAATTTCAAATCGAGACGGACATGCTGCTGGTCGATGTCGCGACTGCGGACGCTGCGTGGAGGCGCGGTAAACGCCCCCAACCGATCCTGACCGCTGACGGGACAGAGTGGTGCCAGAACCGCCAGCAGCACCGCTACGAGGAACGAAACCGACGATACACCAGCGCTTCGCATGGATTTTCTCGGTGAAAGGTCAAAAGGTGCGTTTATGCCTAGCTATTGCCGCCCCGTCTACGTGCCAATCATGCCGCCTTGATCAACGTAAAGCATTATGCATGCGGGACTAGCGACTATCCACTCTGGCGGGCAGGATTCTTCCACGCCGGCAGCAGGCCAAGATTTATGCCTGCTGTACAGCCTCCACAGAGGGGCCCGTCCTCCCCCTCGATCAAGGCACGACCGGCACAGATGATACCATCCCGGCGACGCGTTGTCAATAAGTTTTAAATAAATACAAAACAGCCATTCACACGGTGGCGTTCCCCGCCTGATTCGCCCGGCGTCAGAAAACCTATGGCCCATCTAAGCTGACTTTCTCTTGCCCGCACCGGAAGAATGGTGTGGGTTTTGCTCTCTAAAGTTCAGGCATCAGGTCCGGTTTCAACATAGATTTGAGTTGCCGCCCAAATGAACGCAGGCGGCTTCTTATCTTGGGGAGGAAAGCATGTACACGAAATTCTTCGGGGCTGCCCTGTTGGCAGCCGGACTGCTCGGCTTCTTGAATCCGGGCGAAGCTCAGGCGCAAGTGGTGACGACCGTCGCTCCCGTGGCGACGTACTATCGTCCGAATCCGATCTTGCGACCGTTCACCTGGGCGCCTGCAGTGCGTTACGCACCTGTGGCGGTGGCCGCGCCGACCACCACCTTTTACGCGCCCGCGACGACAGCCTATTACGCGCCCGCCACAACTTCGTACTACGCCCCGGCGACCACGTCGTATTACGCGCCGGCGGCTACAACGAGTTACTATGCACCGAGCGCCACAACTAGCTACTACGCGCCCAGCGCCGTCGCCGCGCCAGTAACGACCTACTACGCGCCCAGCGCCACAGTGACCACACCGGTCACTACGTACTATGCGCCGCCGAGTGTTGTCTATCCTTCGTGGTAGTAGACCAGGCAATCGCTAAGTAAACACGCACGGGCCATGCACATGCATGGCCCGTTGTCGTTCTTGGCCAATGCTTACATCGTAGGTTGAAGCCCTGCTTCGACCTTTATCGACGCGGATTGCGACGGCGGTCGATACAGCATGGCCGCTAAGACGCCGGTGAAGAGCCCAGCATAGAGTGGCATGAGTTCGTAAACCACTAAATGCCAACTTGGCAAAAGGAATGGAGCAAAAGATTCGATCGTCACACCAAAGAGGCTACGCCATTCACTAATCACACCGGATTGGCCGACAAGCAACACGAGCCCATAGCTTCCAGCCAAAAAGCCCGCAAGAAAGCCGGCGTGTCCCCGCCTTGCTCCCAGCATGACGGCGGCCACGACCTTGGCAGCCCAAACCACCAGGACACAATACGAACGAACATGTCTCTCGGCATGCAGGATGGCCCAGCACTATTGTGCCACGGCCGTCATCAATAACAACATATGGAAGAGACGAAATCGGAAGACAGGTTGGCTAACGACCGATCGCCTACTTAGCGCGATTGCCAATGTCCCAGCCAGCAAAGCGATCGTGGCATAAACAATCGCAAAGAGAACCGAGAATGCCCACCGGTCGTGTACCTGCCATTGTCGAAGCCATG
>JAEZGD010000511.1 GCA_023417165.1 Planctomycetota bacterium | reverse complement strand
TGCCTATCTCGCGCAGCGCAATCATGCGCATGGCGTACTTGAAGGCATGTTGCACTGGATGGCCTAGCAACGACGACGGTTTACGTCGACGACCGCGTCTATTCGTGGCGGTCGTCGACGCTACTGGCGACATGCAGGTCATGACAGGCCTGCAGATAACTAGCTGCACTCCAGGCTTGAAAGGCCTTGCCCATTGGGCGGCCCGTTTCACCGTGATGCCACTCGTTGAACTCCCATTCGTGCTGCACGCCTTGGCGACAGAGATGGGTGAGTTTCACCATCTCACGCCGGGCGAGCTCGCCCAGTCCCAGGCGATTAATGTAACGCACCCACAAACCACCGATAAACGGCCAAATGCCGCCGTTGTGATAGTGGTTTGGCAGGTTCGAGAGATTCACGGTGAAGTAATCTCGCCACTCTGGATCGCCGGCATGCACAGCGGGGTACATGTTGCGCACCGGAGCGGGTTCGTTGGCTCCGACGCCCCACAAGAAGCGAAACGTCATCATCGCCTGCTTCTTGGTGATGAGGTCGTACATCATGTAGGCCAGCAGGTTGGCATAGACATCGCACCGCCACGAGAAGCCAAACGGCGTCAATTGCGCAACCAGGTAACGCGCATCGCCGAGCGACAACTGTGCATTGCCAAATTGCTTGCGCAGCGGTGAATCCGGAGCACTACTGGGCCAAAAACGCTGGTTGATCGCATCGCGCACGTGCAACGACCAGCGGCGATAGTCTTCCGCGCGCTGCTGATCGCCCAGGTGATCGAGGATATTCGCATAGCAAACCAGCGCGCGATACCAGAGCACCTCGTCGTAGAGCACGTGATAGCTGCGCGCGAAGAGATCGGTCCAGTCGCCAGCTTCCGGAATCTCGAGTAGGCCGCAGTTGTTCGAATCGTGCGCTCCCAGCCAATCCATGGCCCGTTGCAGGTCATGCGCATGTTCGCTGATGATCGACCAGTCATCCGTCTCGTGCGCATAGCGCCACATGGCAATGATGAGCCAGAGGCCGCTATCAATCGAAGCGATATTGCCGATGCCGGAGTAGTCGGGCTCGTCGTCTTCGATGCGGACGTTGGCGGGGATTTGCCCCGTCGGCGACTGCTTCGACATCAGCGTGCGCAAGGTGGCCGCCTGGCAAGCGCGGACCTCGTCGTCGCAAATATCAAGTGTCCAGACAACAGTCATCGCACCATCGCGTGCCCAGACGGAACGATAATTCACGTCGGTGCCGTAAACCTCGTTGTCTTTGAGCGAGCAAGCCGAAAAGCCCTTCGGCGTGATGTTGCGATGCAGCGTATCCAGAGCACGCTGATAACCTTCCGCGAGCAAATCGCGCTCAGCAGGCGAAAGCTCACGATATTCGGCCGGTGAGAAAAGAATGCGTTTGGCCATGCGCTCCGCTAATGGTGCTCGCGTTCGCGGGAACGGGACGAAGCCGTTTCGTCCCGAGCGGTCGAAGGGGACGAAGCTTGGCTTGGTCCCCATCGCTATCTACTGCAAGCTTAGCCCTTGGCTTCGTCCAAGGCCGCTTGAAGTTGCGATTTTGGCTTGCCACCGACAAAGCGGCTGACCGGCTGGCCATTTTTGAAGATGATCAGCGTCGGAATGTTTTGAATGCCATAGGTGGTGGCAATCTGCGGATTCTCGTCGACGTTCACCTTACCAACGCGGACGCTGCCCGCGTTCTCGGCGGCCAGTTGGTCGATCATCAGCGCAATCTGGCGGCAGGGCATGCACCACGGGGCCCAGAAGTCGACCAATACCGGCTCGCTAGCGCTGGCCACTTCGCTCTGGAAATTGCTGTCGGTGATTTCAAGGACATTGGCGCCAGCCATGAAAGTTCTCTCCAAGATTTAGGGATGCGACAGAGCGATCATTCGCTCTCTCTATAATTCGGCTTTAGTAGTCGGGCGAATTGTATGAACGTACCAAATTGTTTGTCAACAAACTAACCACCCACAAGGGGACTGCGACCTAAAATCGCTCGTTAGGGCTAGGTTTTTCCTAAATCATTAGGCTGTCGAGTGTTTGGCATCGATTGCTATGACATTGAGCCCGCTGCTGAGCGGCCGGAAAGGAATCGCGATGAGCGTCGAGACACTGCGTTGTTTGGAGGTTACGAAGGGGGCGGATGGGCATCCTATCGCGGCGGTTGCCGAGCGTCCGCTGCCCACGCCCGGCGACGGAGAAGTGCTGGTGCGGGTGCAGTGGTCGTCTTTGAATTACAAGGACGCGCTGGTGACCACAGGCCAACTTGGCATGGAACCGAAATATCCGCACGTGCCTGGCATTGATGCCTCAGGCGAAGTGGTGGAGAGCCGTTCTGATAAGTTCTCGCCAGGACAACGCGTAATTGTCACTAGCTATGACTTGGGAGTCGGTCGCCCCGGCGGCTGGGCCGACTATATCTGCGTGCCTCACGAATGGATCGTGCCTTTGCCGTCTGGCCTGGGGCTGTGCGAAGCGATGATCCTTGGCACTGCGGGCTTAACGGCCGGATTATGTGTCGATGCGCTCCAGCAACATGGCATCACGCCTGAGCGAGGTGAGATTCTGGTGACTGGCGCTACTGGCGGCGTCGGCAGTTTAGCGGTGCGTTTGCTGTCGCATCTGGGATATCGGGTTGTGGCGGTGTCTGGCAAAGCATCCATGAGTGAAATGCTCATGCGCTGTGGAGCACAAGAGATCATTGCGCGCGACGATTTTCAAGACGATTCGCCCAAGCCGCTATTGAAGGGACGCTGGGCCGGGGTGGTCGATTGTGTCGGCGGCAAAATGTTGGCGCACGCGATTCGTCAGACTCAGCCTCAAGGCTGTGTAACCGCTTGCGGCCTGGTGGGTGGAACGGACCTGCCGCTGACCATTTTTCCCTTCATCCTGCGCGGCGTCACCTTGGCGGGAATCGATTCGGTCTATTGCCCTTACGAATGGCGCGCTGCGGTTTGGCAAAAACTGGCGGGGCCGTGGAAGCTGCCGACGCTCGGCGAATACGTCACCATCGTCACTCTTGACGCCTTGCCGCTGCTGGTCGCTCGGATGTTGCGTGGGGAATTAGCCGGCCGCATCGTCGTGAGTTTGGCGAAGTAAGTTTGCTTGTACTGTCGTAATGCCTTGTCGGCATGTGAGTTGCGCGCTTTTGGCAAGGATTTCTAGGTTCTGACCAAAGGTGTCAAAACGGTGATTTGCAATAGAGATCGCTGTACAAAACATCACTGTGCAAGGAGCGACGGCCATGAACTCGCTATCGTTACATGACGAACCAGAGGTTTTCGATTCGGACCCGGTGCATGATCTCGACCGTCTGCTGACGGATTTGGAACGTCCCGCGAAGGATCTATTGCAGCAGTATTCGGCG
>JAEZGD010000425.1 GCA_023417165.1 Planctomycetota bacterium | reverse complement strand
CCAGCACCGGCCGCCAACGACATGGCGAAGGCGCAGTGGATCATCAATCCGCACGTTGCGCAAGCGAACACGACCGGCCAGGGGCGGCTGGTGGTCACGCAGCAATAGTTTTTGCCGCGTGACCCATGCAAGGGCAGAACCACTCGAAGGCGAAGGTTCTGCCCTTTTGCATGCTAGCCTGCTATTCTGGCCACAACGCGCGCGTCTGGGCGACGATCTTGGCGACACCGGCGGAGTGCGCGCTGCTGACTTGATTGACGACTTTCCCAGCTGCTACCCACAGTAGGCCGCCAGCGCCATTGATCGCCCAGTCTTGCAAGCCAAGCGAGGCCAACCATTGCTGCGCCGCGGCGTCTTCATCGACTTCCAGGCGAAAACCAGCGACGGATCGGTAGATGAGGTCTGTTTTTAATTGCGCAATCGCTAGTTCAAAAGTCTGTCGAGATAGCCGCTCTGGCATCGACCACGGCACGCTAATGAATACCAAGGCGCGCGGCGCCTCGCGAATCGTAGCGATGAATTCTGTGCCGCTCCCCACCGCAATCACGTGCGTGTTCCTGCGCAGCGAATCAATGCAGTGCTGCTCTTAGCGCGCTTGATTGACCGCTTTCAGATAAAGGTTGTAACCTTCGAGTTCTTCGTCCGTGACCGGCACCGCCTTGATCAGCACGGGATTGTCAGCGAAGAACCCTTCCTTCGACAGTGGAATGTGGCCGATGCCTGTGCCTTGGGGATCGTCGGGGCCGCCCATGGTCAGCTCATCGATCTGGGCTTCGGTGGGCTGCTCGGCAAACTTGTTGGCATAGCTGCGCACATGCAGAACGGCCTTGTCGACGGCCAATACTTTCGCCACTCCCCACGTGCCGTCGGGATTCGGCATGGCGTAGAGACCGCCGACCGGCGTTTCGGGGCCGTGATCTTGCTGGGCGTTGCAGCCCATGAGTGCTAACGCCAGCATCCAACATGCGATCGCGATTCGACAGTCGTTCATGATTATCCATCAATACAGGCAAATGGGCTGCGAAATGTGATGGTAATCGTTGTGTCAGCGGTTGTCACTCCAACCAGAGGACGTAGTCCGCCCCCACGCACTACTCTTTGCCGCAAAAAGCGATCTTTTCCTCAAGTCGCAATTGCGGTACTCTTCGCGCGATTGTTGGCAATAGTGGCATTTCCTCACTCGTGACACAAAGGCGATTGCGATGATTCACCGCACGGCGATGTTCGTCGCAATCGTAATGCTAGCGGGTTGTCAGTCGGGACCGGCTACCATTCCGCCGCCGGGAACCGGTAGTGTGAACACGCCGAATCCTTACTATCAGCAGCCACCTGCGACGCCGACGTTTCAATCGCCGTCGTACGGAGCCGCCGCGAACACTGCGCCCAACTTCGGCCCGCGACCGAATGTGAGTCTTGCGAATACTCCGAGCGATGGCCTGGCATGGCAGCCCGTGACCAAGCCGCCTGCGATCGGGCAATCGAACCCAAGCAACATCAATCCGCAAACAACGCTGACGACCATTCGCGGTACAAACTCGCCTGCCGCGCCTGCGGCGACGCGCACCGCCAGCGCTGCAGGTTTACGCGACATTACCGAATTGCCGATGGTGCCAGTGCAAGGCGTCACTCCGCCGGCCACCGCGCCGCTGCGACCGGGCGTGCCGGCGGCGACAGCCACGTACACACCGCCTGCGTATACGCCGCCGACGGCTGCTTCGGCGATCACGACACCGAACTTTGCACCGGTGCCGACCGCCACACGTGCGATGAACGATCCTTGGCGAGGACGATGATCTGGTTTACTCCGATCTCGAAAAGGCTGCGTCGACTGGTGAGCGGACGCCCGCTTACGAAATATCGTCGTTGCATTGCTGCCGTGCTTCAGGCACAAGTTGGACTCGCTGACTTCGATGACGATCAAATGCGGCGTGCTAGTTTGGCGCTGCGTTATCGAGCGCAAACCGGTGAAGATCTTGAGCATCTGCTCGTCGAAGGCTTTGCGCTGGTGCGGGAAGCGGCGCGCCGCACGCTGGGCATGGAGCACTACGATGTGCAGCTTATTGCCGGGTCGGCCCTGCATGCCGGCTCGGTCGTTGAGATGCAAACCGGCGAAGGCAAAACGCTAACCGCGACGCTGCCGTTATATCTTGCGGCGCTGCCCGGGCGCGGCGCGCATCTCTCGACCGCTAACGACTACCTGGCCGCGCGCGACGCCGAATTGATGCGGCCCGTGTTTGCGGCACTGGGGTTTTCCGTCGGCGCGGTCACGGCGGAACATTCGCGCCGCGAGCGGCGCGAAGCGTATGCCTGCGATGTTACGTACGGCACCGCCAAAGAGTTTGGCTTCGACTTCTTGCGCGATCGGCTATTCGAAAATCACGCTTCTGCGACGCCGGATCGCTTTGCAGCGATGGTCGATGAGGAAGGCTTAACGGCGGGAGGTTCGGCCGCCGTGGTGCAGCGCGAAGCGTTCTCGATGCTGGTCGACGAAGCCGATAGCCTATTGATTGACGAAGCCCGCACGCCGCTGGTCGTCAGCGGCATGCCTGGCAATGACCATGCGTCGCAGATTGCCATCTATCGCTGGGCGGCGCAGACGCCACAGCATTTTCACGAAAACGAGCACTACGAACTGGAAGGCAAAGGCCGGCAAGTGCGACTGACGGCCGCCGGTCGTCGCCGCGTGCGCGAGTTAACCGCCGCTGGCGAAGGCCTGCCGCACGATGCGCCGCTCGTCGATCTATACGAGCATGTCGAGCGCGCGATTCGTGCTGATCGCGAGTACGTCCGCGATCGCCACTACATCGTTCGCGAAGGCGAAGTGGTGATCGTTGACGAGTTCACCGGGCGATTGGCCGAAGGACGCCGCTGGCGCGATGGATTGCATCAAGCGGTCGAAGCCCGCGAAGGCGTCGAGATTGGTCTGCCTTCTGGCGATGCGGCGCGCGTCACGTTGCAGGATTACATGCTGCGTTACGAAAGACTCGCGGGCATGACCGGCACGATTGCCACCGCGGCGCACGAATTGGAAGAGATTTATCACACGCCGGTGTTGGTGGTGCCTACGCATCGTCCGCCACAGCGCGTGGCGCTGCCCGACATGGTGCTGGCCACCAGCGAAGCTCGCTGGGAAGCGATTGTCGCCGAGGTGCGCGACGTCCACGCCACTGGCCGCCCTGTGCTGATTGGAACTCGCTCGATTGACAAATCAGAACGCCTCTCGCGGTTGCTCACCGCGGCCGGGCTGGAACATCAGGTACTCAATGCGCGGCAACTAGCGGCCGAAGCTGAAATCGTCGCTAAGGCCGGACAGCGCGGGCGGATTACGGTCGCCACCAATATGGCGGGCCGCGGAACCGACGTTCGTCTAAGCGACGAAGTGCGCGAGCTGGGCGGCTTGCATGTGATCATCAGCGAGTTGCATGAATCAGCACGCATCGATCGCCAGCTGATCGGACGTTGCGGACGCCAAGGCGATCCCGGCAGCTATCGCACCTTCATGGCCCTCGATGACGACATTCTGCTGGCCGGGCTGGGACGCAAGCCAGCACAACGCTTGCTACAGCTTGGTTTGCAACGAGGTGGCCGCTTCGATCGCTTAGCGCGGCTCTTTCGACGCGCCCAGGCGAAGGTCGAACGCCAGCACTTTCTCTCGCGCCAGAAGTTGCTCGAGTTCGAGCGCGAACGTCGCAAGCTGCAAGAACAACTGGGGCAGAACCCGTTTCTGGATGCAGCGTAAGTAGCCCACTCGCTCCGCGAGTGGATAGTCTCTGCAGAAACTGTGCAGAGCAACATACGATCGCGTTCATAATCGCTGCAGCGCTCGCAGCGGATAAACCACGCAAAGATTTGCCGCTCTACGGAGCGAGCGGCATACGTGATTAATGGTCGAGGATGAACTCGTTGGAGTTCAGTAGTGCCCACCAGATGTCAGTGAGGGCTTCGTTGACATCGCCTTGATGCGTGGCGATGAGCTGTCGCGCGACTTCCAATTCGCGTTTCACGGGCTTGCGGGCGACGGCGGCCAGGAACAAGTGCTCGACCTTCTCGTGCGGCTGCATCTTGCTTTCTGCGACCCGCTTGAGCAGCGCGCTGTGCTCGGCACTGATCGCTTGCTGCATTAGTTCGCCATTCATCATCATCAGCGATTGCGGAATGGTGCCGTTGAACGAATGCTCTTCGTCACCTTCGTCGGTCTTGAGCGATTGCGAGAACTGCCCCAGCCAAGCCAGACGAGCCTTTTCCTTGTCGGCTTGCGAGCCGCCCGCCTTGGCGATTTGCGCGGCGGCGACAAGCGAGTCGTACAGTTCTTCGGCCTGCATCTGTCGCGCGTAATAGTGGCTGAATAGCGGCGCGGTCCCTAGTTGCGGAGCGTCGGCCAGATTGGTCGGCAGAATCTTGCTCGACAGACCAAACGGCTCAGACAGCGCCATCCAGCGCAGCAGGCTCTTGGTGTTGTAGCCGTGGGCTTTGAATTCTTTCGCCAGGCGTTCGAGCACTTCAGGATGCGACGGCGGATTGAGCGCGCCCATGTCATCGACGGGACGCGTAAAGCCGAAGCCTAGGAAGTGGGCCCAGGTGCGATTGACCATCGCGCGGCTGAGATCGTCCGAGGCGGCGATCATCTTGGCCAGCTCTTCGCGACGATTGACTTCGTTCACCAGCCCGCTGCGCGGGATCGCGGTGCCATCGATGAAGCCGGGATACGCGACCTTCACCTGGCCGTTGCGCTGTTCGTAGAAGACATCGGCTTCTTCGACATCGCCGCTTTGGCCGCGGAAATCGCGATCTACCAGGCGAGCAACGCCTGAGTCCTTGTCGACCGCCATCTGACGGAAGAACGAGTTCATCGCCCAGAACTGCTGTTGCTTGCGATCATCGAAGGGATGATCGTGGCACTGAGCACATTGCAACTGCTGGCCCAGGAAGATGCGCGTGGTGCGCGCGGTGGCGAGTGTGGCGTCTTCGTTTTGGCTGGCCAGCAGGAAGTTGGCGGCGCCGTTGAAATCGGCCGCGCCCGGCTGGCCCGACCCGGTCGCGGCGATCAGATCGAAGGCGATGCGATCGTAAGGCTTGTTGGCATGCAGTGCATCACGCAAATACTTTTGCAGCCCGTCAGCACTCGCCAGCTCGTTCTTCTCCGTCGCCATGCTGCGACCGACCAGCGTATTGCTCCACTGCGTGGCCCAATAACGCGTGAACTCGTCCGCGTAGGCTTCGTCATAAATCAAGCGATCGACGAGCGCCGCGCGCTTGTCAGCGGCTTTGCTGGCGGTGAAGGCCGCTAACTCTTCGACCGTGGGAATGCGACCGATCAATCGCAAGTATGCGCGGCGGCACCATTCCGAGTCGGTAGCCAGCGGCGAAGGCGCTACCTTGTTGGCTTGCCAGGAGGCATGCAGCGACTCGTTCACGAAGGCGACGATCTCGTGATCGGAAGAGGCCTTCACATCTTGCCAGTCCGACTTTGGCAAAGCCGTCACCACCGCAGGCGACTTCGGCGCGCCAAAGACGGGCTCTTGCGGCGCGGGACGATCTTGAGCGATCGCAGACGGCATCTTGGGCGGATGATTTTGCGGTTGTGGCGTCGTCGGTGGCGTGGGAGGAGGAACTACCGGCGCAGGAGCGTGCGATCGCGGTTGCTCTTTCACCGGCGGATGCACGTTGGCGATGGGGCCATCTGGTTGTGACAAGATGGCATAGCCAATCAGCGAGCCGCCAATCAACACGCTGGCGGCCAGCGCGGCCGAGAGCCAGTGCGAACGTGGCTTGCGCGTACGGCGACGCTTGGTCGATGTGACCGCCGTGGATACGGGCGTGATGACCGGCTGTGCTGGCAGCGGTTGATGATAGCCATTCGCCACGACCGGTGGAGCCGCAGGCTCAAGCCACGACGCTTCGCCTGGCAGCGGCGGCGGCATGGGAGCACCATGCAGCGCTTGCTGCAAATGCGGATCGGTTGCGGCTGACTCGCCACGTGCCGCCCAGGCCTGCATGATGCGCGCGGTGAGATCGGGCGGCGTGTGGCCACCGAGCGTCTCGCTGAGCAAGGCATCGAGGATGGGATCGTGGTCGTCCATATGTGGGCAGGCGTGACGCCTGCGTACTGGCTACTTCAGTTTCTTCTCGACGCATTCACGCAACTGCTGCTTGGCACGTTGCATGAGGTTCTTGGCGCCGTGTTCGGTGATTTGTAACTTCTCGGCAATGCTAGGACGTGACAGTTCGTCGCGAAATCGCATCTCGAGAGCCCAGCGAGCTCGCTCGCTCAGCAGCTTCAGGCAATCTTGCAATGCATCAACCGCGGCCTCGCCTTGATCGTCGCTGGCCAGGGCGCTGAACTCTCGTTCTAATTCTTCGACATTCTCGACCACCGAGACCTTGCCATTGCGCCGCTGATAACTGATGAACAAGTTATACGCGACACGCCGCAAGTAGACCGCGGTGGCTGCCGGACTGTAATCCTGAAACGGCTTTTGCAAGACCGCCAGGAAGGTGTCTTGGGTCAGGTCTTCGGCCAATGCCGGCTCGCAGCCCAGGGCCCGCAAATACCGCCAGACACCCGCCTGATAATTCTCTATCAGCCGAACGGGATCAAAGCCGGTCACCGGAGGCATGGGACCCGTCGACATGGGCTATTGGGTAAGCGGACGCGGAGCAGAAAAGTACTCAGCCACAATCAGGTTCGGCGAGTCCTTGATTTATTATTGTCGCCTGAATAATTGCAACAAGCATGCCGGCGGTTAAGCGCAGCGGGAAATGACAAAAACGGGCCGAGGAAACGTTCCCTCGACCCGTTTAATGCGTTGTGAACCGGCGAGCGAGAGGCGTGAGCTTCTCGATAGGGTTCGTGTTGGTTTGTGCGGAATATTCCTGTAGCAGGGAAACGGGAAGCTGAGGCTTCCCGCTTTGCCAAGAGGACATTCCGTGCGGACTAGGCGAACAGTTCCTTGATGACCTTGCCACCGTTGGCAATCTTCATCGGACGACCGTTCTTGCTAGTGAAGGTGGTTTCGAGCGAGATGCCCAGCGTCTTGCAGATCGTCGCCATGACGTCTTGCGAGGTATAGGGCTCGGTCTCGACCGAGGTGCCATCCGAGTTGGTTTGACCAACCGCGATACCACCCTTCATGCCGCCGCCACCGACGACCACGCTCCACGAACGAGCCCAGTGGTCGCGGCCGGCACCGCCGTTGATGCGCGGCGTGCGGCTGAACTCGCCCATCCAAATGATGGCGGTGTCTTGCAGCAGACCACGCTGTTCCAGGTCTGAAACCAACGCTGCCATGGCCTTGTCCATTTCGGGCAGCTTTTGGTTTTGCAGCGTGGGGAAGATGCCTGCGTGGTTGTCCCAACCGCCGAGGTCAACTTCGACGAAGGGCACGCCCACTTCCACCAGGCGGCGAGCCATCAAGCAGCCACGGCCGAAGCCGGTGGTGCCGTAAGCGTCTTGGACTTCCTTCGGCTCTTGCATGACCTTGAAAGCTTCCATCTGCTTGCTGGTCATCAGAGCGAGGGTCTTGTCGAGGATCTTGGCATGGTCGGTGGCAGCCGAACCGCGCTTTTGATCGATGAAACCCGACTCGATCATGTTGAGGGCCGCCATGCGTTGCATGAGACGACCTTCTTCTTTGCCGAGGCCCATGTCCAGGTTGCGAACCTGGCCGGTGCTGCTGACGGTGAACGGAGCCCAAGCCATGCCCAGGAAGCCCGGGCCGACGCTGCCGCCGCCAACCGACACGAACGGCGGAATTTCCAAGCTGCCTTCAGGGCGCTGTTC
>JAEZGD010000395.1 GCA_023417165.1 Planctomycetota bacterium | reverse complement strand
TGGCAAGCGCGTCCGTTGCAACCAAGTCTGCCCATCAGCGGCAGCACATGACGCTGAAAGCTCGGCTCTTCGGTCGCGTCGGACTTGGTAAAACGTTCGCTGGCGGGCGGCAGTACGTCGCCTGCGTTGGCGACGGAGCACAGCAGCGTTCCTGCCATGCAAAGCATCGCCAGACGCAGCGCAAAGAATCCAGAAGACAGGGACATGGCGGGACGCCTCCGTGATGACTTCCGTCACAAAGCGGCCAAGGCTAGGGCTTGGCGCGCTTCTCGGTCTGCGGTTTTGCGGGAGTTTTTGTGGGCTTGGAAGCCGCTTTGGATTTTGCTTCGGCGGCTTTGGTTAGCGTTTGGAGTTGTCGTTCAATCACGTCGCTACGGTCTTGCTCGAAGCGTTTGATCTGGCCTTCGACTTTCGCCAGGCGATCTTGCACTTGTTCGCGTTCGTATTTCAGCAGTTGCAAACGCAGATCCATTTGCTCGTTGAGCGCCGCGCGCAGTTCTTCGCGCAGTTCAGCCTTATCGCCCATGTGCAGCCGCGCGGCGATGAGTTGCACGCGGGTCTCGGCCTTCCAGACGGCCAGTTCCAGATCGAAACGCTGTTCGTTGTTCTTTTGCATGTTGAACAAACGATTGCGCACCCGCGACAAATCGCGCACCGCCTTTTGATATTCGCGCGGGCGGCTGTCCTTGAGTTGCTTCAGCAGATCGGCCAGTTCCGGATGATGCTCGCGCACGAACTCCAGCACATCGGCTTCCGCATTTTTGTCGAGCGGCGCAGGCGCGTTGGCCCCTTTGGCAACCTTGCCTGCGGGTGCTTGCGCGACCTTTTTAGCGCCTTTAACGCTGTCGCTACCGCCGTCGTCGGCTAGCAGCGGAGTGGCCAGCAGCATCAAACAGATGCTTACTCGTAACATGCAAAGATCCTTGCTCCAATTCATGCGCTGCCCGTTGCTGTGACACGTTCACTCACTCGGGGATCGCGTCCCCCTCAGTGCTTTCGGAGATCTCGGGAGAGGCTTCCGATACGGCTGCAATCATCCAGGTAGGCAGATGCAGTTCGTCTTCGTCGGTATCGATTTCGATGACGTCGCGCTCGTCTTCGCCGCCCAATGCGGCTGGCCAATGATCACGAGTTTCGCTCCAAGCGATGGCCAATTGCGAATCGTTGGCGGCTGTGCGCGCCGCGTGCTGACGCCGGACACCTTCCATCGATTGGCTGACGACGATCAATCCGATCAACACACCTGCGGCCAGCGCGAGACTCCACCACGCTCGACTGCCTTTGGGGCGTTGCAGCGCTTCGCGCGCTTGGATAAGAGCCGCGTCTTCGGCAAAAGCCGCCCGCGTCGCGAGCGCAAGCTCAACCGCAGCAGCCACCGCTTCGCGCGCGGTTTGATCTTCGAGCAGACGCGCTTCAAAGGCCGCGCGTGTGTCGTCGGCCAACTCGTCGCCGATGTATTGCAGCGCGAGCAAAGCCAATTCTGCGTCGTGAGGCGATTGTTCGTTCATGTCGGCCTATTCGTCGTGCTGCCTGGCATTGAGCCGGGCCCGCATTTTCTCCATCGCGATCCGCATCCGTCCGAGCGCTGTGCCGAGCGGAATCTGCAACTCTGCCGAGATCTGGGCGAAGGTTTTCTCTTCGTAAATCCGCATGCGAACGATCTGGCGCTGGTCGGGCGGCAGACTTTCAATCAGTTCGCGGACTTCGGCCACCGATTCTTCGCGAATCAGCCCCGCCTCGACCGAATCGCCGACTGCGTCTTGAGACCATGCCAGGCGGCGCACCACTTTGTCGCCAATACTGCGCCTTCGCAGCACCGCGAGCGCCTCGTGATACGCGACCCGAAACAGCCAGGCTTTGCGTGACTCTTCCCGGGCGGTATGCCCTTGCGTCATAACCCTGGTGAACGTGACGTGAATCACATCCCCCACCAGCTGGTGGTCCCGCAGAATTCCAAGCAGCAAGCGGCGCAATTCCGCCTCGTGCTGCTCGTACAGCGCTGCAACAACGGACCGATCGAGTTGGCCCTCGGGTTGGCTCGACTCGGCGGCAGACACAAGCACTCCTGCCAGGCGGCATGCCCGGCTGTTCCAAATAACAAGACGTACGAGCAGGTGGGATTATTGTCGGCCCGCTGCTGAGAATCGAGAATCTTGCGTTTCGACCGATCCACCCGCAAGATGGGTAAATGGCGAAGTTTTCGCGTGCCTCTCGTCGGCAGGCGTGTGTAGACAATATTTTCGCACCGTAAGATAGAGCCATGCTGCGCCCTGCCTTTTGCAGAGCGCCTTCGAACGCCAACCGCGGAGCTGCGCTTGTTCGCTGGACCGATTCTCGCTCGCGAAGCCTATATCGCACCCCGCCGCCCGCGACATTATGTGCAGCGTGCGACGTATGCCACGGGGGTCTTCATCCTGACCTGCACCGCGTGGTTGGTGCTGGCCGGCACTCAGCATATCACCACGATCGGCGATATGGCGCGGTTCGGCTCGATCCTGTTTCAGATCTTGGCACCGCTCCAACTTACGCTGATGGCCTTTCTGGCAGCGCTCAAAGCGGCTAGTTCGGTCGCGCAAGAAAAAGACAAAGGAACGCTCATCCTGCTGCTGATGACGCGGATCACCAACCGCGAGCTAGTTGTCGGCAAGCTCTTGGCCAGTTTGCTCGATGTGGCGTTTATGCTGTGGACCGCGCTGCCGGTGTTTGCGCTCGTGGTGCTGCTAGGCGGCGTTTCTTTCGAGCAAGTGATTCGCGTTTTTGCTGTGACGATTGCGACCATACTGGTGGCCGGCAGCTGGGGCTCGACCATCGCGCTGCGCAACGAAAAGACCTTCCAGACGCTCGCCTGGACGGCGATCGGTATTGTGCTGTGGGTCGGCCTCGCCGAGGCGCTGGTGGTTGGTTTGCAATTCGCGGGCGTGGAAGTGGCGACGCTACTGGGCATTGCCATCAGTCCCGCACGCGCCATTTTAGCCGCCGCGCGTCCGGCACTGGTTCAGCCGAGTTCGCTGGACTTACTTGGCAATGGCGTGACGTGGTATGTGGCGAGCGCCTTGGCGGTGACGGTGCTGCTGAATGCCTTAGCGATCATGCGCGTGCGTGTGTGGAATCCGACCCGCGAAGTGCGTGGCGGTGCGACCACGGTTGCCTCGCCTGAAGAAGCCGAAGCCAACCTCAAGCGGCATGGCACCGCCGGCAGTGGGCGAACGGTTTGGAAGAATCCGATCCTATGGCGCGAGATGCGCACCGCCGCTTACGGCCGCAAGGTGATTCTCATTCGCCTGGCATATTTGGTCATTTTCGGGCTGACGCTGGCCAGCCTATACACGACCATTCAAAGCGGCGAAGCCTTCGCCCACTATACGACCGGCCAAGCCACGCTTCCCCCGGCTGCACGCCCGCTCGCGCCGTTCTTCTTGGTCAGCCTGGTCATCATCAACGCGCTGGCGGTCACCTGCATTACCACCGAGCGTGACGCCAAGGCGATCGACCTGCTGTTGGTCACCGATCTGTCGCCGAAGGAATTTCTGTTTGGCAAGCTCGGCGGCGTGATGTGGGTGACAAAAGAAATGCTGCTGTTGCCGATGATCTTGTGCATCATCTTGTGGGCAAGCGGCGCGATGTCGCTTGAGAATCTGCTATATCTGCTTGGCTCATTGCTGGTGCTCGATATCTTCGCTGTGATGCTCGGCATTCACTGCGGCATGCATTATGCCAACAGTCGCACCGCGATCGGCATTAGCCTTGGAACCGTGTTCTTTCTGTTCCTGGGCGTGGCGACTTGCATTGTGATGATGATCTCGTTCGCCGGCAGTTTCGAAAGCCAGCTTGCGCCGTTCCTGGCGTTCATCTTGGGCGGCAGCGTTGGACTGTATGTCTCGCTAGGCATTCGCAACCCGTCGCCAGCGATTGCCGCCACGGCGCTGTTGCTGCCGTTTGCGACCTTCTATGCGATCACCAGCTTCTTCCTCGGCTATCCGCTGTCGGTGTTCTTGGTGATTGCCGCCATGTACGGCTTCGCCACCGCCGCCATGCTGGTGCCCGCCATCAGCGCGTTTGATTTTGCAATGGGACGGAGCAAAGCGGTGGAAGAGGAGTAAAGGCATTCGCTTGCTTCATGCTTCCTATAGCACGAAGCGCCAGCGAGGGACAATGTTCGCCCTCGGTGGATGCACAAAACCTCGCTGGCGCTTCGCGCTATAAAGGTTGCGATGGCACGCGGCCAAGATAGTTTCGCTAATTGACCCGCCTGCCATCGCTCGTAATGATGGCGGCATGGCCGAATCTCTCTCAACGCGTCACAGCCTGCTCGTCCAGATTCGCGATCTGACCAATTCCGGCGCGTGGACGCAGTTTGTCGACGCTTACGCGCCGCTCGTTTATCGCTATGCGCGACGGCAAGGCTTACAAGACGCCGATGCGGCCGACATTACGCAAGACGTGCTCCGTAGCGTCGTGCGCACCGCTGGTGAGTTCGTCTATGACCCGCAGCGCGGCCGCTTTCGCACTTGGCTCTATACTGTGGCGCGGAACAAGGTCATTAACTTTGCCGACAAGACCAAACATGCGGCGCGCACCGCATCCGATACCGCCACCTGGCAGCAGATTCACGAACAGCCCGATCCGCAAAGCGACGACCAATCGCAGTGGGACTTGGATTATGAGCGCCGCATGTTCGATTGGGCCTGCGAGCGCGTGCGCCACGAGTTTCGCGACGCCACCTGGCAAGCCTTTTGGCTAACCGCCGTTGAAGGCCAACCGCCTGCGGAAGTCGCCGCCAAACTCGAACTCAGCGTCGGCGCTGTGTATGTCGCCAAAAGCCGCGTCTTGGCCGCGATGAAAGCGGAAGTGGAACGGTTGGTCGGTGAAGAGGAGTAAAGGCCGCTAGAGCTAACGTGTCCATCTTGTCACGTAGCCGGTCCTCAATCCTCGCTTACATCCATTCCCAACTGTCGCATCTTGCGATACAGGTTCGAGCGATGCAGGCCCAGGCGTTCGGCGGCATCGGTCATGTTGCCGCGCGACGATTGAATGTGCCGCTCGATGTACTGCGTTTGAAAGCGATGCGTCGCTTCGGTCAGCGGCAAGTTGTCTTCGATGGCGTTCTTCGCATCCATCCCCGGCGAGAGAATGAACGAGAGATCTTCGGCGTCGATCTTGTCTTCCGTCGATAAATAGGCGATGCGTTCCATCAAGTTTCGCAGCTCGCGCACATTGCCAGGCCACGGA
>JAEZGD010000339.1 GCA_023417165.1 Planctomycetota bacterium | reverse complement strand
AGACCGCACGGCCGGTGAGCAGAAAATAGCCGACCGCGCCTACCGCGTACAGGTCGCTACGCGCATCGACCAGGTCCGGCGATTGAATCGCTTCCGGCGACATATACAGCGGTGTGCCCGACATCTGACTGCTGGCTCCGCGCTGCCGATCCTCGCCCATCGCTTTCACGAGCCCAAAATCAAGCACTTTAACGACGTCGGGGACATAGCCGCGGCGACTAAGCATGAGATTGGCTGGCTTGATATCGCGATGCACCAGTCCCAGCGAATGGGCCTCGTACAGCGAGCCGCAGACCTGCTTCAAAATATTAACGATGCGCCCTTCGGGTTGCGGCCCATAGCGATCGACGAGCGCTTGCAGATCGATGCCGTCGAGATACTCCATCGCATAGTAAAACACGCCTTCTGGCGTGCGGCCATAATCATAGATGGCCACCGTGTTCGGATTGTTGAGCTGGCAAGTGATCTGCACTTCGCGTTCGAAGCGCGCGATCGACGATTCGTTGACGCGCTCGACATCCAGCATCTTGATCGCCGTGGGACGGCGCAGCATCGCGTGATGGCCTTTATAGACGACGCCCATCGCGCCCGAGCCAATCCGCTCTTCAAGCCGATACTGGCCAAGTTGCTTCGCTTCGATTGCGGCCTTCTGGGCTTCGCGCTGCATGCGGCTAAGGATGAGCGTAAAGACAAAAATGGCCAGCGAGCCCACGCCCAACAGCGCAAACAAGGCATAGAACGTGCGCCGCAAGATGGTCAGCGGTCTAAACGCTTCGGCGTAATCGATCTCGGTAATCAGGCCGAGTTCATACTTTGGCAGCCAGGTCCAAACGCCCACGCTGGGCTGGCCACGATAGTCGCGATAGCCTACGAGATCGATGCCGTCGGTGCCGCTGATCGCCGCGGCTGCTGGCCTGGTCAACGGCATTTCCGAACGCCGCACGGTGGGCCGTTGGCCACCAGCCAGGTCAACCCCGGGATCGCGCACATGCAGGTGCAAGAGCGAAGTCGTTTGCTCTTCATCGGGCAACAACCCCAGCAAGATCAACTCTTCGTCGAAGCGACTGTTAGAGACCATCACGCCGTGCTTGTCGATGGCATAGGTTTCGCCGGTTTCGCCGAACCGTCCCTTCTGCAGGGCTTGAGTGAACTCGCGTTCGGGACGAATCCGCAGCGCGAGCACCGCCACCACTTGGAAGTGCTCGTCACGCACTGGCGCGCAGGCGAACATCGTCGGCACGCCAGTGCGCAAGCGGCCATGTTCGTCTTTAAGAATTGCGGCGCTGCGATACGGGGCGGAGACGGTGGATTGGCCATCGAGGGCGCGCGTCAAGAACGATTCATGTTCAGGCACGATCTGGCCAATCGTTTCGGCGCTCGAGGCAGCAATCACGCGGTGCTTTGTATCAGCCAAGAAATAGCCGGTAAACTTGTGCGACGACATGCCAGCGCCCAGCTCTTGCCCCAATTCGTCGATCAGCTTCGCGATCTCGGGCGCTCGCTCGCTGGTTATAACCGAATGCTCGGTATCCAACAGCCGATCGACGGCTTGCCGCACTTGCAAGTCGTTGGCCATCGCCTGGGCGTTGGCCTCCTGAATGGCAAGCCATTGCTGCAGCATCGCGCTCTCGACATCTAGCAGCGTTTGCAGTTGCGTGCGGAGGTTCTGCTCCATCGTGTGACGGATCGAGCGGCTGACGCCAAAGCCGATCAGCGCCAACACCACGATCGAAAGGATCGGCCAGATCCAGAGCTGCTTCTTCAGCAGCAGTCGCGTGCGGGCCATCGAACGCCCCAGCGAGGTGGCCCCAAAGGTCATGTGGCCTTGGGCAGCTTCCGTGCGGCGGCCGAAACGAAGAATACGAGAAAGCCAGCGAAACATGCGTTAGCGCCGAATGCGGTTCAGAGAGCGACCAAGAGGAGCATACCTTATCCTAATTGCGGCAGGCTTCGATCAGATACCCGCCGTCAGGGTGGGCGGACTCCGCCGGGCGACCTACACTTCCAGGCCGCCGCGGCGTATCCTAAACACTGGCAGGATAAGACTTACCGTGGAACTATTTGATGCGTTTCTTCCTCGCGGGAATCATGCAGGGCTCGCACCTCGGAGCGGTGCTGCACAATCAGGACTATCGGACGCGGCTCAAAGGGCTGCTGCTGGAGCATTTTGCCGATAGCGAAGTTTACGACCCGCTCGCCGATCATGGCCAATCGCTGGGCTACGATGACGCTACCGGGCGTGACGTCTTTTATCATCACAATCGCATGTGCCGCGAGGTCGACGTGGTCATTGCGGTGGTGCCGGAAGCGTCAATGGGAACCGCGATCGAAATGTGGGAAGCGCACGAGCATGGTCGCGCGGTCGTGCTCACCATCAGTCCGCTGGTGCACAACTGGGCAATCAAGTTTTGCAGTCACGCAGTTTTTCCCGATGTCGAAGCCTTTGAAGACGCCGTGCGCAGCGGCACCGTGCTCGCCTTGATTCGCCAACACAACGCCGAGCGCTGCAAGAACGTCACATAAAGGTGACTCGCTTCGCCGACACGATCCACTTACGACTACGGACGATTTCGGGGACGGACCTTCCCCGCTCAGGTTCAGCCTTATGCAACATTTACTGGATATCACGCACGAACAACTGACCGCCTGGCTGAAGGAGCGCGGCTTTCCGGCCTATCGAGCGGCGCAGATTCGCAAGTGGCTGTTTCAAAGCCGCGTCGAGACGTTCGAAGAAATGTCCGACTTGCCGAAGGCCTTGCGTGGCGAATTGGCGAGCGCTTCCACACTGTGGACCAGCAAGATCGCCACGCACAGCGTCGCGCACGACGGTACCGAGAAGCTGCTGCTGGAATTGGCCGACGGCGGGCGGATTGAATGTGTGCTGTTGCGCGATGGCGAGCGGCGCTCGATCTGCATCAGCTCGCAGGTGGGCTGTGCGATGGGCTGTGTCTTTTGCGCGAGCGGCCTGGATGGCGTCGATCGCAATCTGACGACGGGCGAGATGATCGAAGAGATGCTGCGCCTGGCGCGCTTGCTGCCGGCCGAAGAACGCCTGAGCCACATTGTGGTGATGGGGATGGGCGAGCCGCTGGCGAACCTCGATCGCTTGCTGCCGGCCTTGGATGCCGCCACGCGCGAGGATGGCCTGGGCATTAGTCATCGGCGCATCACGATTTCGACCGTCGGTTTGCCGCCGCAGATCGATAAGCTGATCGAGCGCGATACACGCTTTCATTTGGCCGTTTCGCTGCATGCGCCGAACGACGAACTGCGTAATCGCCTGGTGCCGGTGAACAAGAATATCGGCATCGCACCAATCATCGCGGCGGCCGATCGTTACTTTGATCAATCGGGTCGGCGGCTGACGTTTGAGTACGTGCTGCTCGGCGGTCTCAACGACGCCCGGCAACATGCGGAACAGCTCGCGGCGCTGCTGCGTGGTCGCACCGCGCTGTTG
>JAEZGD010000286.1 GCA_023417165.1 Planctomycetota bacterium | reverse complement strand
ATGGGCGTGGCAGGATTGTCGGGAGCGTTGGACATAGCAGTGAGGGACGCAAAGGCCGCTAGCAGGCAAGCTTTGCGCAGTTTACCAGGCGAAGAAACCGCGACATTGTAGGGAAGCCGCGGGATGGGTCAATGTCGACCTGAGCCGGGGACGCGAGTCCCCTAGCATGTTGTCCGCGCCGAGCGGCGTGAGCTGGTAAGAGCGCGCGGATCCAGGGGGCTAACGCCCCCCGCTCACCAAAGGTGTTACTAGCGTTGGACTTCCAGCTTCATCCGCTCGATGATGATCTCGGCGCCGGTGGTCATGCGACGGATCTTTTGAGCCAGGTGAGCTTTCTCCGACGGCGTGGCCTTGGCCGCTTTGCGGGCGATGACCTTCATCTTTTGGGTGCGTTTACGACGGCGACGAAGTTCGCGGCTGCGCTCAGACGAAGTGCCCACGGCATGCTCCTGACAATATGGAATGCTTGGTAAAGTGTAGAGGAATCCCACTTTCTAGCACGATGCCGCTAGTGCGTCAACGCATCTGCCGCCGCAGGCAGCGGCCCGCACGGTGCGTCAAGAAGGGCTCTAAACCGCTAATTAATCAGGATTTGCGGTCTCGTCGTGGGCGTCCCGTAAGGGGGGCCCGAAGGCTTTTCGGTGGGCGCGTTTAGCCAGTTTCTCGCTGGCCTTTCGCTTCTTTTCCTGCTCACGTTGACGCTTGGCAAAAGTCGTAGGGTTTTTGCTTTTTGCGATGGTAGCACTCGCTTGTGAAGAGAAGGCGAGCACCGTGGGTGGCGCTCAGGCCTTCCAGATAGAGAAAAACGACCCTCTTCTACACTGTAGGGCTTGGATAGGGTCGCGGATATGCGAATTCCCGAGCATCGCGGCAGAAATCACTTTGTTTTTGTTTTTCGGAATGTTGAAAAAAGTTTTTTGCGTAAATTGAAAAAATATCTCGGCCAGACTGTGGAAGGTTGCTATAATTTACGCGGCTGGTTAGACGACGCAAAGTCAAGCGTTGGTTTCTGAAGATCCCGCGTGCTGTTCTCTACGCGACTTTCCGCCTGGGTGAGCCTCCAATTCGGGCTCCTTTCTTTCTGACCCGGAAAGTCCTTGTGGGTTAGGCTTTGTCTGTGATTAAGGAAATCAATCCATGGCTACGAAACTGTATGTCGGCAATCTCGCCTACAGCGTGACTGACCAGACCCTCGAAGATCTCTTTTCGCCCTTTGGCAACGTGCGCAGCGCGCAGGTGATCCAAGATCGCGACACGGGCCGCAGCAAGGGCTTCGGCTTTGTCGAGATGGAAAACGCCAACGACGCCAATGCCGCCATCAACGGTCTGCACGATCAGCAGCACGATGGTCGCCCGCTGACGGTCAACGAGGCCAAGCCTCGTGAAAGCCGTCCTTCGCGTGGCGGCGGTTACGGCGGTGGTGGTGGCGGTTACGGCCGCCGCTAAGCCGGCAGATCAACTGAAATTCAATGGCTGGCGACGACGCGTTTGCGTTGTTGCTGGCTTTGCTTTGGCTGGCGATGCGCAGCGTGCGCTTAGCCGCCTTTGTCGGCAGACCGCCGACCTTCTGAACGAAAAGTGGAGGAAGATCGTGATCCAATCCAACGAATCGCTAGACGTCTGGTGCTCGACGAACGAACACGTGGACTACATCGTCGCCGCATCGGGAGCGGTCGCCGCCTCGCGTGCCTTTGAGCGCGTCGCTGCTTGCCGCGGCCAACTGCCCCAGCGTTATCCAGACGACCGGCTTGGCGCCAACGGACGAGAGCTCGCTGCGGCTCACCCTGGCAAGATCTATCGCAAACGGACTGCGAAGTCAGCATAAAAAGCATGTCGCTAAACTCCCGTCGGTCTTCCGGCGGGAGTTTTTCGTTTCTTGGCACGCTTTCGCTGTGATCGGTGGCGAGTCATGCACCATCAACGAGCAGCGGGAAGGTGTGGGCAACCTCTTGCGTGGCCGCATCGCTGATTGAAACGATGATCGAATGTACCGCCGCTGGGCTGTCTGTGGGGGCCTGCCAAGTCAACAGGCCGTCGTCCGACAGCGACATTCCCTCAGGGCCCGCGTCTAGTCGGTATTTGATGTCTCCCCGCTGCGACTCCGCAGCAACTTGGTAATGCATCATTTCGCCAGGCTTGATGCTGGCCGGTGGATGCGACGTGACATATAGGCAGTCGATGTTTTGTTCTGTAAGCCTCGTGGAAAGGTTGATGCGGCGCAACGTCAACTCGTCATGCGTCGGAGCAAGCATGGCGAGGAGGTGCGCCGAGGGAACGAAGGCAATCCGCTTGTCGAGCGGGATGCTTTTGTTGATGTCAAAGAGGGAATCTTCGAGGGGCGCCGTGAGACGGATATGTTCCAACCTTGCGATGCGTTGCAGAGAGTCGTCCAGCCAGATGTCAACTTTCTGCTTGCCTGGCGCGCCTCGCTGGGTGGTTTTGGATTGATGCCGAATTGCCATGAAGAAATGGCCTTGCGTGGCAGGAACCAGCGCAATGAGATCTGAGAATCCCTCTTGTTCTTGGTAAGGGCCGATTGGGCGCGATTGTTGCGTGAAGCGATATCCATCTGCATACAGAATCTGGCCATCGGCATTCGGCAGCATGCCAGTTTCGCCTTGATGCGAAGGCGTATTTTGCGCCAGAATTTTCTGACCGGTGAAGAGAAAGACAACCGCTCCGATCGTAAACGTGCGGCCGTCGGCGGAGACCCTCGCATTTTGATATTCCCGCTCCGAAAAGGCGTTTTGCCAATTCGGATTCGTGACGACTTTGAGGGGCTGCAGTTTCGATAAGTCCCAAAAGGCTTGCACGACGTCGCCGCTTTCCGGCGTGAGCAATACGGGACCGTGCGAAGCGCTGCCCATAGCGACGCGAGCCACAGGAACGGTCAGCGGCGCCGTTGCTTCGAGTTGCAGCGATTGCAAATTCCAACGCGACAACGTTCGCTTTTTGCCTAGCACGACCACCAACTTGTCGAGGCCAGCGGCGAATTGCACGTTGTCGTCAATCACAGGAATATAGCCGGTGATCTTGGCCTCACACAGATCGACGACGGCCAGCTTACGCACCGCTTTCAGATGCGCCACGGCATAGCGTCCCGCGCCGCCGAACTCCACCATATCGGCGACGGCAGGCAGTTTGATCGTGACAGATCGCCCCTCGAACTTCGCTGGATAGAGGATGGTAGACGTAGTGCTTTTCGGAGCCGGACGGGGTGTGGCGGGACCCGTTGGCGGCGGTGATTTTACCGGCGGCGCGCTCGCGGGCTTGGTGTTGCTCGGTGGTACCATGCGAATGCGAAAGGTCTGGAAGGCTTCCTGACCATCGGCATTAGTAGCCGAGAGAATGACATCGACATCGCCGCTTTCCTCAGTGGACGCCTGCCAGGTGAGCTTGCCTTGGTCATCAATCTGCATGCCTGCGGGCCCCGCGGCGAGTGAGACTTTGACGGCAGGCTTGTTGGAGATGACCGCGGTCTGATACGCCAGCGACTGACCAGCGACGACGGCTTGCGGGGGCTGCGAGCGAAACAAAAGATAGTCGAGGTTCGACTTCTTCAACTCGGCTTCCAGGTCGATCGTCACGAAGTCGATCTTGTTGTCTGTCAGTGCCAGGATGGCCAGCGCCGACAAGTCGGGAAAATAGAATAGTCGCTTATCCGTACACTGGAGCTTGCCCCTGTCGGCTTCTGGCTCCAGAAAAGGGACGCCTCCGAGCTTAGCAAAAGGTTGTGCATTACCTGCCAGGTAAAGACTGATATGGCTTTGCGGAGAGTGGTTGTAAGTACGCGGGTCGCCCCGATCGGTGTTCACATAAAAGTCGCCTGTCACACTAGGCAGCATTTCACCTGTCTGCGCTCTGTCGAGCACGATTGGCTTCGTCGTGTTGGAGAAAACGCCCCTCTGTGTATAGATGCGCTCGCCATCGGCGCTCGGCAACAACATGCCGCATGAATCAAAGTTGTAATAAGGGGTGATCTTGTCGCCCTGGGCGTGCAAGGCATGAAACTCGGTTGGCGAGCCCCGCTCGCGGCAACTGGTAAAGAGCTGTCCTTGAGCCGCGGCGCGCACGATGTAGTCGGCATTGCACGCGAAATCGGGCGTGTTTCCCGTCATGCGAGGAAGCGGAACCCAAGTCACGCGCAAGGTCTGGGGATTCACCAGCCAGCCACCTGCCTGATCCGTACTGGGGCCCAGCAATAACGGGCCCGTCGATGCGTGCCCCAGCGTTAACGTGCCGGGACTAAGTCCGTGCGGCAGCGGCGCGGAGGCCTCCTGCTGAAAGGTCGTCAAGCTATAGCGATGGATGGTGTTCTTGTCGGTTCGGATCACGAACAGCTTCTCTGCGCCAGCGGCAAACAGAATCTCCGGGGACGGAACCGGCAGATACTTCACCACCTTGGCTTGCTTGACGTCGATAATTGCCAGCTGTTGCAGGCTTTCGAGGTCCGCGATCAGATATTTGCCTGCGCCTCCGACCACCATATCTTTCGCAATTGCAGGCAATCGCAGCGTTCGCGTGGGGAGACTAGTGATCGATGGTAACGCTGGTTCCTTCGCGAGTGCCCTGGCAGAGCAGGTCACCAACCCAAGCAGCAGCAGTACACAAAGGATGGTGGCCCGTTGCATGTCGGCACCTGCATGACTTCGTAGTTCTAAAGGGTGGCATTACTGTAGTGCGTGGCCCGGGGGGATTCAATCGTTGATGGAGAGCGCGCTTGACATTGGTTTGACCAGCCGATGGCAGCGATCTGCGCCACCACGCCTGACGCAAATGCCGTGGCACGCTAGACTAGCGCATCTCTTTCCCGCATTTGAGGAATACCTATGCGCAATTCGCTCGCGGTGGTGT
>JAEZGD010000277.1 GCA_023417165.1 Planctomycetota bacterium | reverse complement strand
TCCTTAGCTTGCTGGTGCTGTTTGCGCTGCTCGGCGTCACGTTCGTGATCGTCTCGGGGCAGTACAAGCGCTCGGCCAGCGCGTTCGCCCGAACAGAAACCTATGGCGACGACTGGGCGCGGCAACTCGACACGGCCATGTACACGTCGGTCCGCGACACCCACGACAGCGCCAGCCCGCTGCGCGGCCATTCGCTGTTGCTCGATTTGTACGGCCACGATACTTACGCCGGGCGAGTGACGGCCGCCAGCGTCACGTCGGGATTTGGCGGCGGGCAATTGATCGATGTGCAGTGCACGTTGAGCTATGTTCCCGACAATACCCAGCCTGTTCCTCAGGATGCTGGCTATTTCAATGGCTGCGTGCTGACGTTCAGCCGTCCGCTGAGTGCCACCACGACCAGCCAACTGGCCGGCAATAGCGTGCGCATTGTCGGCAGCGCCTATGACACGGCCAGTAGTACTTATACGCTGCGCATCATGCGGCCAACGCCGGATAACTCCAGCGTCAGCACCGTTCCCGTGCAAGGCGATATGTTCGTCATCAATGGTCGTCCGTTTGCCGGCTCCGGCGCGGGTTACGATTTGACGAGCGGCAAGCTTGATATGTCGTTGGTCGCGCAGCCCAATCGCGCGGGACAGGACCTGAACTCTTATTTGCGCTACGGCGCGAACGAGAACTGGGATGCAGCCGACTTGCAGAACCTGTTTCTAGCGGCGGTGATTCCCGATGAATCGCATCCAACCGGCATTCGTCATTACTCGGCCGGCGGGAATTCTTATCCCAGCATATTGCCTTCATTCCATCGCCCAGCGCTGATTCAGTACGGCGGCGGTACTCAGACCCAGTTGAACACGTTTCGCCCGATTCCCGGGGTGAATGCCAGCAGTAACTTTCCTGCGTTGGCCGATCCGATCAATGGTCCCTGGGACGTCGACAACGACGGCGATGGCGTCGCTGACAGTATCTGGATCGACCTGAACTTCCCCGTGCAAACGACGCCGGGCGGGCTGCGCTACAAGCCGCTGTTCGCGTTCCATATCGTCGATATGGACGGCCGGTTGAACCTGAATTTTCAAGGCAACCAACAGCATTACGGCGCGATTGCCGCGCTCGATCCGAATCGCTTTATGGCCGACGGTTCGACCACTCAGGCGTGGCCGATCAAGGGGCACGGCGCTGGTCCGGCCGAAGTGGTACTGGGCAACACGGATACGACCAACCCTGTCGGCTTGTTTGGCTTTGCCAACTATCAACAACTGCTGCAATTGCGTTGGGCTAGTGACGGCCTGCCTGGCGATGGTTCGGTGATAAACGCAACTAATGACCCGATCAGCGTGACCAAGTTCTTTGAGATTCCCGGTAACTACGCGCCGGGTGGAAACTCCGCGTATGCCAGCCCGCCCGACCTGCGCGGGCAGTTGGCCGTGGGGGTCGATCGTCGCGGTCAACTGATCATGGATCGCCCGACCGATACGATGACCGACTTCCGCCAGGAAGCGGCCTATCGCACGTGGATGTCGAAGGATCGCCGCTTCACGCCGACCGAGTTGGAACGCATCCTGCGTTACTACGACATCGACGCCGCGCAACTGCCCACGCGTTTGGAAACGGTCGCGGGCGTGCTATCGAACTCGACTGGCTTGACTGCAGCTCAGCGGCAGATGGTGGCGGTCAATCGTCGCATTGTGACCACCGAAAGCTATGACATGCCGGTCGCCACCGCGACCAACACCACCAATACTGGTCGCGACAATCGCCGTGATCCGATGGCGCTGCTGCGTCGTCGCTTCCCTGGCACCGCTGGCGATCCCACTTACGAGCGCCAATTGCTCGATCTGGTCGACCGCGATTTCTACTTCGGCCTGAAGATGAACATCAATCGGCCGCTCGGCGATGGGCAGGACTCCAACAACAACGGCGTGATCGACGAACCGCAGCCGGATGAAATCACTCCGGCCTACAACAGCGGCAACGGTTTTCATGGCGCGAACGGGCTCGATCTGGACGGCGACGGCATGAAGGATCCGCAAGCCGAATTGCTCGTCCGTCATCAACTGGCCAAGCACCTGTATGTGCTCGCTTCGCTCTGCTGCGATACGGGCTCGGTTCCCAATCCCAACGTGCAGCGCAACTTGGCGCAATGGGCCGTGAACGTTGTCGACTTCCGCGATGCCGACAGCATCATGACGCCGTTTGAATACGATCCCAATCCGTTCGACGGCTGGAATCCGCAATGCGACGGCATCCTCAACCCGGGCGAGCCCGTCAATGCGCTGCGCGGACTGGTGTGGGGTTGCGAACGCCCCGAACTGCTACTGACTGAAACGCTGGCGTTCCACGACACACGCACGACTGACACCGATAACGAAGATCCGGTCGATCCCATGGGCTCGACGGCGGCGCTCGTCACTGCCGCGATGAACCCCGATACCGATTTTGATCAACGGTATCTGCCAGAAGGTGGGGCTTTCATTGAGTTGTACGCGCCCTGGCAAGGAGCGGAGGAGCGTCGCCCTGCCGAGTTTTACAACCATCCGACCACCGGCGGCATTCTGCTCAACAAGAAGGATATGACCACGGATACCTCGCCGGTCTGGCGCATGTTGGTCGTCAAGCAGGAAGGCCAGACGATCGATCCTGATACGCAAGTGCCCGCCGATCGCGACATTTGTGATGAACGTCGAACGTAGCGTGTACTTCACCGATCCCGCCGGCCTGGCCGACACCGAAGACGGCACGCGCTACTTCCCGAACACTCCGGTTAATCCAGTGTTGCCAGGCTCGTATGCCGTGGTCGGTTCGGGACCGGAAACGGACGACAATGGCAATTACACGACCTATCTGGGATTCCGCAACGATGTCATGGACATCAATGCCATGGATCCGATGACGGAGTTGAATCAAACCCGCCGGATCGTGATGAATCCCGGCGCTGGCACTTTCCAGGTGCTCAACAATGGCCACACCGCGCAGCCGGAACCGGTCTATGGCACGCAAACCAAGCCGGTCGTGCCGGTAGTGATCAACCAATCGACCGCCGGGGCGGAACGGTTTAGCTTTTCGGAACCGGTGGGCGGCTATGATCTCGGCACGCACGAGAAGGCGATGGCGGCGCTGCCTGGCGGTTTAATGCCGCTGGTGAACACGGCCACGATGATGCAAAGCCCCATCGATCGCCCGCTCGACCTGACGCGCGACGACATCGATGATCCGGCCGATTTCTACAAAAACGGCGTGAAGCCGCAATGGCGCTTCGTGCATCTGCAGCGCCTGGCGAATCCGCTGTTGCCGTGGAACGCAGAATCCAATCCGTATCTGACGATCGACACGATTGGTTCCGACCTGATTGTCTTCAATGGCGTCACTGGCCAGGACGATGACGATGCCAATGGTGGCGATGACGACGACGCATTTGAAACCTTGCAGCGCGGCGATCCGTCCAACGGCGCGCCGCCGATGGCCGCTGTCCGCCAGTTGTGGAAGCGTTCGACCGCGCAAACTCTGAAGGACCCCACTGTGGGCGCCGCTCCCGAGGCGGACGCAGAGCACTATGCTGGGTACAAGCTGCACCACACGCTGGGTTACGTGAACAGCAGCTATCAGTTCCCGTTTGCAGCTGCTGCAGGACCTGACGCGCAGCCGGGCGATTTGATTGTCGATGCGACCAACCCGACGTTCCCGTGGTTGCAATGGAACAATCGTCCCTTCAACAGCGTATACGAACTGATGGAAGTGCCGATGACTTCCTCCAGCCAGCTCACGCGCATGTTTGAAGTGGCGGCGCCGAATCTGACCAATCCGTACACGCAGCGGCAAAGCGATCTGACCGATCCCGACGCCGCGGGTACCCACCAGTTCGGTCACCTGTTCAATTTCTACTACGCTCCGGCGACGCCTCCGAACGACGAGGTGCATAGCCTCTATCGCATCTTCGATTACCTGCGGGTACCGTCGAAGTTTGTCGAGAGCGACACGATGTTAACGGCCACCAACTTTGTGAATGGAACTTTGGCAGAGAATCCGTTCCATCCGCCGTTCAATTGGCTGTCGAACTATCGCGATCCCGGCATGATTAACATCAACACGATCTTTAGCAAGAACGTGTGGAATGCGGTGCTTGGCGGCGATCCCGCGGGGATGGGCGCTGGCTATGGCTTGGGACCGACGTTTGACGACATGGTGCGTAGCCGTCGCGGATACGGCAGCACCGGCGAGATCCTGGAGAACAACAACGCGATACCGACCGAGTTCGCCGGGGCGTTTCGCGCGGCCGGCACTGGCGACATGAACTTGTCGACGGTCGATCCTGTCGAGATGACGATGCTACGGAAGTATCCGACCACAGGCATCGATACGACGAAGCAGAATCTGCCGCTCTTTGGTAACAACCATCAGAACGTCCACAACAACTCCGCCCGGCATCCGTACTTCCGCCACCAGACGCTGCACCGGCTGTCAAACACGCTGACCACGCGGTCGAATGTGTATGCCTGCTGGGTGACGATCGGCTACTTTGAAGTCGATAGCAGCGGCCAGGTGGGGCAGGAACTGCATGCCGATACCGGTGAGATCAAGCGGCATCGCGCGTTCTATATGATCGATCGTTCGATCCCCGTCGGCTTCGAGCCCGGCGAGAATCATAACGTCGATCGGGCGATTCTGGTGCGTCGCTATATCGAGTAGCGACGAAGTCGGTCGCTCGCGCTCCGCCGAGCGGCAAATCTTCACGTGGCTCTGCCGCCGCGAGGACGATCGGTCCTCGGGCTGGCCGTACTAAGTAAGCTGCGTGGAACGCGTGGTGATGAACTGCGAGAGGCTCGCCAAGGCGTGTTCGATCGCCTCGGCCTGGTCGGCGTCGAGCGGCGCTTCGCCAAACCGAACGCGATAGAACGCGTCAACGACTTCGGCCGGTAATTGACGCAGTTCGCTGGTCGCTGGGCCGAGCGCCGCCAACTGCACCGATGCCGCACTGGCAAACTCACGTTGCGTCTGCTGCGGCGCGCGGGTGATACCGACCTCCGCCAGCAGGCGTTCCAGGCGTTCATAGAACTCAACGACGCGACGCTCGATACGCCGCTCGGCATTCGTTTTTCCACGCCGCCAGCCGGCAATCGCCTGCCAGGCCCACGCGATCAGTTGATAGAGAACCACCAGCGAAGCAGCGATGATCGAGGCCGCCACGCCGCCTTGCCAGTTAAAGAACTGCCCGTTGACCATGCCAAGTCGCTCGCCGAGCTTGGTCAAGCTCTTTTGCATGTCCTCGCTCAGCACACCGCCTAGCATACTGGCGGCGCGATCGGTAAGCGGATTAAAGATCGACGTTTTTTGCCGTTCGGAATTCAAACCCAGGATATAGTCGGACCACAGCAGCTGCATATAGTCCATGGCATCGCCCACGCGTCCCAGCGCGCCGAAGCTGCTGCTGAAAGGCTCTGGCTCGTCGGAAGCAGGCGTGGCATCTAACCGCAGCCAGCCGCCGGTGTCGTCGACTAACGACTCTTGTAGCGCGCCTGCCGGGATTTGGTCCTTCTCTAAGAAGGCTTCAACCCACGCGTGCGCGTGAAGTTGTCGCACCCAGTAATAGCCGCCCACCGAGTTGTACTCGCCCCCTTTAAAGCCGACGACGACGCGCGCCGGAATGCCTTGGCTGCGCAGCATCAAGCACAGCGCGCTGGCGAAGTATTCGCAGTGGCCTGTCTTGTGGTTGGCGACGAAGTCTTCGATTGGATCGGTCTGCTTGTCGCGCTTCACCTCTGAAAAATCCAGCGTGTACGAATAAGCGCCAGGCGTGCGAAAGTGATCCTGAAGGAGTCGCGCCATCACCACGCGGTCGTTCTTGTCCAAGTGGGCGTCTGCAAGTACTTCCTCCGCTTTGGCGATCAGTTGGGGAAACTTCTCGCGGTCGATGCGCAACAGCCAGTCGTGCTTTTCGAGCTGTGTTAGCCCGCGCAGGGTGGCGCTGTTTTCCAGCAAGTCGCGCGGCGCTTGATGTTGCACAACCGGCAACTGCCAATTGCCTTTGAATCCCGTCGAAGCCAACGTGTAATCAAAGGTGCCTTGCCCCATGCTATCGGCGCGCCGCGTCAACT
>JAEZGD010000268.1 GCA_023417165.1 Planctomycetota bacterium | reverse complement strand
GCGGCAATGTTAATGAGCTGATAGTCGTTATCGTCACCCGCGGCAAACTTCTCGGCATTCTTTTGCAAGTCACCGGTGCCAATCGCCAGCGCCGCCGTGAAAGTTCGCCACGAGTTCTCTTCGGTCCACTCGTCGTCGAGTAGACCATCCAAATCTGTTAGTTCGGTCGCTTCCTCCGGCGTGCTGCCCAGCAGCGTCGTTTCCAGCGCCGCGAGTTGCTTGCCTTCCGCATCCAGATAGAAGGCCAGGTAGCAATGCCCTGGCGTCATCACCAGCATCGGCTCAATGCCGACCTTGCGCAGTAGCGAAGCCAAGAGCACGCTGCCATCAACGCAGTTCGCCTGGGCGTTGTTGATCGATTCGTCGATCATGCGCACGTGCTGACTGGCGACGCAGTCGGAATCGGCGGCGCTGGTGGTGATGTCGCTATAACGCAGATCGCGTTCGCTCAGCGCGTGCCACAGCGCATACACCTGGCGATAGGTTTCCTGCGGGTCTTTCGTTTGATAGCCGGTGAAGGAATCGACCACTTCGGTATCGAGCGCTTCGCGCAACAGCTTGTCGACAAACGGATGCTGCTCGTTCACATAGGCCGCGAACATAAAGCAGGTATCCATCGTCTCGTCATCTTGCACCACCAAGAACGGACAATCATTAATCGAACGCAGCGTCAGCGTTTGCGACATTTCTTCGACGTCGTCGCCCACCTGAACCTTAAACGTCACCGTCACCGGTCCCGGTTGATGTTGCCTGGCGAGCGTGGCGTACTTGTAGCGAATCTTCGGTAAGACGGTATAGCTTTCCCCCTCTGTCTCCAATGTGCCGTTAAACGTGCTGGGTTCGAGGATGGCGTCGCACGAAACGGTGACCTTGATGGGCGTATCGTCTTCGGGCGCGGTGACGGTCACGCCAAGCAGTCCCTGGCGATCGCCGAGCACTTGCGAGTTGTCGTAATCTTCGACTGCATCTTCCGGCAAGCGAATGGTGGCGGTTGCGATGATGAACGAGGGGAACAGTTGCCCGTCCCAACCGGCTTGTGTCTGAATCTCCGCCTGGGCGGTGGCGGAACACCACAAGACCAGCGCCACAGCCCATCCCGAAAAGCGTTGCATAAAGCACCTGTAAGGCCGTAAAAGCAAGAGCACGCACGGCAAACCTAGCACGCACGAGGGGGCATGCTGCCTCGGCCTTCGTTGCCGCCGCGAATGCGCGCACGGGAGCACTGGGCTAGCGATTGCGAGGGTCGTAGCGCCGTTTCTTCAGCACAGGCGGCGGAAAGACAGGATTCACCACGGAGACACGGAGGGCACGGAGAGGAGAAAGGCAGAGGAATGCAGGAGAAAGAAGCAAGCGCCGAGGCGCGACATGAACTCACCACTAACCACTCCTCACTTCCCGCAGCCGCCGTAACGAATGACGACTTCCATCTGCTCCCAATTGAGCGAGCTGTTGGGATAGAGGATGCGCGCGAGGCGCGTGAGATTGCGAATCTGTCGACCGTTGAGCGGTTGCTCGGCAAGGCGCTCGATCACTGCTTCGGAGGCGAACTCCACTTTCGCGGCGCGCGACATATTGCGCCAGATCGCAGCGCGCGAGGCGGCGTTCAGATCGGGATAGTCCAAGCGCAGCATCACGCGACTATGCACCGCCTCGTCGATCACCTCGGGGCGGTTGGAAGTCAGGAACAGCATGCCTTGGTAATAGTCGAGCAAACGCAGGAAGATGCCGACAATGGCAGAGCGTTCTAGATCGTCGTTACGCTTGGCCAGGAAGATCTCGCACTCGTCGAATTGCAGTACGGCGTTCCAACGCGTGACGCGCGTAAAAACGTTGCGCAGTTGTTCTTCGACCTGGACCGCGGACGTGCCGAGTTCGCCCATTTCCAGGACATATAGCGGACGCTCGTTGCGCTCGGCATAGATTTCGGCGGTCAGCGTTTTGCCGACGCCTGGCTTACCCGAAGCGAGCACGACGACGCCGCCATGCTTGCCGCGAATCAAATCGCCAAACATCCGTTCCACCGGCGTCTCGAACACGCGCGTCAGGACCGACAGCATATTGTCGGGCAGACACAATCGCTCGATCGCCTGCGTATCGAACTCGTACGGCGTCAGGTCGTCGACATCGGCATAGATATAGCGTTTGATCTCCAGGCAAAACAGCCGCACGAACGGCAAACGGCTAACGCCGTGCGATTCGTGACGATGCGAGTAGAACGAACGACGTTCCTCATCCACTTCCAGTTCCGCTTCGACGATCGCCTTGGTCGGCGCGGTCACGGTGCCGATGCCGCGCGTCTCAAAGCCACTCCACCAGGCGCGCTGGGAACTCACCAGCACTGGGCCGGAAACCAAGAGCACTTGCCCCGTCTCGCGTCCCTGACGTTCCGACTTGATCAGGCGCAGATTGAACTCGCCGGTGCTGGTTTGCAGCTCGCGCAGGCCGAAATGGTGCAAGATATCCTGCACCGTGCGACGGATGGCTCCGCCTTGATGATCGAGGAACAGATC
>JAEZGD010000241.1 GCA_023417165.1 Planctomycetota bacterium | reverse complement strand
CAGCAACACAGTTTGCCTGCCTGCCGTAAACTCGCGCGTCGTCCCCAAAAACAACACGATCGCCCCCGCCTGCGCGCTGCGCACGCTGGCGATCAATGCAGCCTCGTCGATCGGTTCGCGTGTGAGTTGGATCATGGGAACAATAATACCAAGCCGCAGATAAACGCGGATGCACGCAGATCAAGCCATGAGGTAACGAGAACGAATCAATGGTCTTCTAATTCTTCCTTCTCTCCCATCCGCGTGCCTCTGCGTTCATCCGCGGCACTCTTTCCTGCCTTCTGTCCCCTATCCCCTGCTCCCTATTCCCTCTCATCCTCCGCTTACCGGCGGAATCAGAGCAATTTCTTGGCCAGGGCGAAGCGGAGTATCGTCGGACGCGTAGTCCGTGGCGACGGCGACCATCATCAGCCGCATCACATCACTCAACGCGGGATACTGCTGGCACAACGCCTGGCGCACGTCGCTGACGCGCGCATCGTCGGCAACTTCAATCGTGACCGCATCGGTCCCTACGCGCTGCCGGGCGACGGCGAACAGCTTCACCTCTAACTTCATGTGACTAACAGCTCCTCGCTACGCGCCCCTTGCAACGCGGCAATCTCTGGCAACAGGCCATACGAATACGCCAAGATCTTCAGTGGATGAATCGTCGGTTTGGTGGTCCCCTGCTCCATCTGCATTTTACACGCGCTGCATTCAGTCGTGCCGAACTGAATCAGCGGATTGCGCAGCGCGGTAATCAGGCCCCAACCGGCGCGCAAACTGGCGCGATAGTTTTCGCGTTTGATGCCGAATGTTCCCGCCATGCCGCTGCAGCCACGTTCCAGGCTTTCGACGGTGACGCCAGGCACGAGCCGCAAAAGTTGCTCGCCGGCCGATTCGCCGCTGATCGCTTTGATGTGGCAAGGCGTGTGATAGCCGAGCGTGAGGTTGATCGGTTTCAGATCGAGTTCCATCTGGCCACTTTTGTGAAGCTGCCACAAATAGTTGCAGACCTCGTGCGAATGCCGCGCGACCAACCGTGTTTCGTCGTCATCGATAATATTCAGGTATTCGTGCTTCAAGGCGAGCGCCGCCGAAGGCTCAGTGCAAACAATCTCGTAACCTTGGCGCACCGCTTCGGCGAGCGCCTTGATATTGCGGCGCACCAGCGGCTTGATCCGTTCGACGTCGCCAAGCGTGATTTGCGCCATGCCGGAATGCAGTTGATCCGGATGCACATAGACCGAAGCGCCGTTGTGTTCGAGCACCGCCACGCACGCATCGGCGAGTTCGACATCAAACCAATTCGCGTACGAATCGACGAAGTACAGCACCTTGCGCCCAGCTTGCTTCGACAACTTCGTGAGGCGGCGGCGCATCGCGCGGCGCAGAAAGCTTCGAGAAGTGACGCGCGGTAGTTTGCGTCCTTGCGCGACGCCAAACATGCGTTCCAACAGCCAGCGCACTTGCCGATTGCCCAGGCCCCAGTTGGCGAGCGGACGAATCAGACTCGCCCAGGCGGCCACCTCATCGAAACGCGAGACGAACCAATCCGACATCGTCAGGCCGTTGTTAACGACATATTGCGACTTGGCCTCCAGCACTAGCTTGGGAATATCGACTTCGGCCGGGCATTCCAAGCGACACTGATGACAATTGACGCACGTATCGAGCACCGCCTTGGCGGCGTCGCCGGTTAGCTCCTCGGCTTTCAACTGCCCCGTCAGCACCGCACGCACCAAATTCGCCTTCGCGCGTGGCGAAGCTTCTTCGGCCGGGCCAATGCGAAAGATCGGACACATCCGCGCGTCCGACGATTGCGTGCGACAACGGCCGCAACCGTTGCAGTCGCGCGTCTCGTTGGCCAGATCGAGTTCTGCTTGCCAGGCCAAGTGCGGCTCGAACGGCAACACCGGCAACTCGTTCGTCGGCGCTTCAATCGGCGCTGCGTTTTCATGCGGCAGCGCGTTTGCGCCACTTTCCGGAGCGGTCGGCCCGACTACAATCGGCCGCAAGTTCTTGGTGAGTGGTTGCGGCACATCGGCCACCACTTTGCCAGGGTTGAGAATGTTCTGCGGATCGAAGATGCGTTTGACGCTGCGAAACACTTCGTACAGTGCGCCATGCTGCTTGCGCATGTACCAGGTGCGGCTCAGGCCGTTGCCATGTTCGCCGCTGATCGTGCCGCCGACCGACATCACCTCGGCGTAAATATCGGTCGCCAGATCCTGCATCTTGCGCACGTCGGTCGGATTCGAAACATCGAGAAACGGCCGCACGTGCAACTGGCCATGCCCTGCATGACCAAACAGCGACGCAGTGACCTGATGCGTCTTCAGCACGTTTTGCAGGCGCACTAAAAAGTCGGGCAAGGCTTCGGGCGGAACGGCCAGATCTTCGACAAACGGCACCGGGCGAGCGTTCCCTTTCAGGCGAAACAGCGACGGCACCACGCGCCGCGTCAGTCGCCAATACAGGTCGCGTTCCTCGCGCTCCATCGTGGTATTGGCCGCGAACGCCAGGCGTTTGCGCCTCTGCAATTGCACCACCAAATTTTGCAGGCGATCGCGCAAGTTGTCGCGCGATTCGCTTTGCAGTTCGACTAATAACAGCGCTTCGGCATCACGTGGAATCAGCCGTTCAAAGCGCGGTTCGGACTCGCGCGCGATTGAAAGCAGCCGTCGATCCATCAAGTCGCACGACGCCGCATCGAGCTTCGCCACTTCTAGCGCGCCGCGCGCTGCAGTTTCCAGCTTGTCGAAGAACAGCAAAGCCACACCGCGGTGCGCCGGGACTGGATCGGTGCGAATGGTTGCTTCGGTGATAAACGCCAGTGTCCCTTCCGAACCGACCAGCAGCTTCGCCAGATCGAGATAGCCATCGCTGATCACATCATGCAGTTGATAGCCCGAGCGATTGACCAGCGCTTTCGATTGATGCTCGGCAATCGTCCGCTGCTCGCGCTGAATCAGTTCGGCCAGGCGGCTTACGAGCGCGTCGATACGCGTGCCTTCGCCAACGAGCGGTTCGGGAATGCGATGTCGCCCGACTTCCGCGACCGTGCCATCGGCCAGCACCACTTGCAGGCTTTCGACATGCCGCCGTGCTGAGCCGTACTTCAACCAGTGGCTGCCTGCGCCGTCGAGAGCCAGCACGCTACCCATCGTGGTGACGCTGCGGGTCGCCGGATCGGGGCCGAACATCTGATCGTGCGGCGATAAGAATCGATTGAGCTGCGCATGCACTACGCCAGGCTGCACGCGCACGCGCTCGCCATCGAAGCCCAGAATGCGGCGCATCGAATGCGAAAAGTCGACGATCAGCCCAGTACCGATCGACTCGCCTGCCAGGCCCGTGCCGGCGCCACGGGGATGCAGCGAGAGGCTGTTTTCGCTGGCATATTGCACGAGCGCCGCAACGTCACGCACACCACGCGGGCGAACGACTCCTAGCGGCGGAATCTGATACAGGCTGGCGTCGCTGGCATACAACTGCACGAAGATATCGTCGCAGCGCACCTCGCCTTCAAGCAGGCCGCGCAGGTCGGATTGAATGCGGTAACGCTCCGGATCCATCGGGGCTTCTCTGGCTTTCCTGAGGCGGGGACAAGTGTCCCCACGATGGCGTCAAAGGTGCGTGGGACCAAGCCGCGAGCGGCGCGGGTGTTATGCGGTGCGCTCGGCTTCTTTCAGTCGAATGGCTTGCTGACGGTGTTTTTCGTGGACTTCCAGGCTAAAGGCTTCGTAACGGTCGAGCCCCGGCACGTCGCGATATTGTGCGTGGCAGCGATAACATTCCAGGACGTTGCCGACGGTAAAGTACAGCACCACATCTAACAGCGCGCTGCCGAACAAAATGCAGTACGTGGCGATGCGCCAATAATACGCCCAGGTGATCGTGCTGGCGATGAAGCCAATCGCAATAATCGCGACGCCTAGGCGTTGAGAAAAGTCTTTGCGGATAAATAATTCGTGACTGCCGCAGCACAGGCAGCGTTCGATCTTGTCGCCGGCGAGCGCCCCCTCCGGTGTAGGCAGTTCGTACTGGCAATGCGAACAGACC
>JAEZGD010000237.1 GCA_023417165.1 Planctomycetota bacterium | reverse complement strand
CGTTCAGCGGCGCCCACAACAGCGCGATCACCATCAAGCCATAAATCGGCAACGATGCTCCGAGGGCATTGCCGGCGCTGGCCCCCAGCATGATCACTTGCACCAACGCATAGCCAATGATGCCGATGCCCAGATAGATGAGCAGAAATTTCTGCCAGCCGACCTTCCCTTCGACGATCATCCCTAAAACCCAGAGATAGATCATGTTGACGGCCAGGTGTAAGAAGCCGTCGTGCATGAAGTTGGCAAACAGCCACTGCCACGGGTGCAAGCCATTGCCAAATTGCAGCATCCGCCAATCTGGATACTTCCAGTCGTCAGGTATCTGCGACTGCGTCTGCGCCTGCTGGGCGACCTCCTCAAGCAATCGCGCGAACTCTTCGTCGCTCAGTTCTTCGCTATCGAGCTCTGCTTCGTCCGCGTAGGTTTCGCTGGTGGGCGACGTAAAGTACACCGAACTGAGATCGGGCTCGTAAGGCGGCCAACAAAAGAACAACAGCACGTTAACGACGATCAGACCAATCGTCGCCACCGGGCGGTGGTAAAGCGGGGCATCCGAACTGTACGGGATGAGCATGCTGCTAAATTATCACGACGCCTTGCGGCTGGAAACAACCAACGAGGGGCCACCTGCGAGGAACACGCAGAACCTGGAAATTTTGTCATAGACCCGCCGCCTTGGTGGGTCTGCTGCCCCAACACTGGCGATGGGGACGGTATAATTCCGCGTTCGCCGGTGCTTCCTTTTTTGCCCTGGCGGTTCCCCCCAAATCCTGTAAGGAACGTCGACATGCAACGCCAGGCAACCTGGGCATGGCTGCTACTTCTGCTGGCCGCCCCCGTCATGGCCCAAGACAACGAAGCGATCGAACCGCCCAAGGGAGAAAAGCCCGTGCAAGTCAGCAAGGCGGATAAGAGCTATGCGATCGGCGTCAACATTGGCCGCAGCATCAAAGGCGACGATCTCGACATCGACCTCGATCAGGTGATCGCCGGGCTGACCGACGGCATCTCGGGCAAGAAGCCGCGCCTGACCGACGAGCAACTGCGCGGCGCGATGATCGCTCTGCAAAACGAAGTTCGTGACCGCATCCTCAACAAGGCGAAGAAGGAAGGCGAAACCTTCCTGGCTGCCAACAAGAAGAAAGAAGGTGTTGTCACGCTGCCTAGCGGTCTGCAGTACAAGGTCATCAAGTCGGGCAAGGGCAAAACGCCCAAGGCGACCGACACCGTCAAGACGCACTATCACGGCACGCTCGTCGATGGCACGGTCTTCGACAGCAGCAAAGAGCGCGGCGAGCCAGTGGAGTTCCGCGTCGATCGCGTGATTCCCGGTTGGACCGAAGCCTTGCAGAAGATGAAGGTCGGCGACGTGTGGCAGTTGTACATTCCGTCGGATCTGGCCTATGGCGAACAAGGCACACCTGACGGCGCGATCGGCCCCAACAACGTGCTGATCTTCGACGTCGAACTGCTCGGCGTCGGCGACGACGACGCTGCTGCTGCTCCCGGCAAGTAAGCAGCCCTTGCCACGATGAAGCTTCAAAAGCCTCCGTCCCACGACGGAGGCTTTTTCGTAGACGCATCGGTGCGAAAAGTAGGCCGCTCGCTCCGCCGAGCGGCAAATCTCTGTGTCGTTTGTCCGCCGCGCGAAGCGCGTCCCTACAACTAAGCCATCCGATTGCGAAGGCAAGCAACCGTCGCGATGCATGCATTCCGCAGAGATTTTCATCTCGCGGAGCGAGATGGCTACTTTCGCGGAGCGAAAGGCGACAGTGAGCGCGATCGCTATTTTTGCAACATCGGATCAACCCACACGGCGTGCACGTCGTGTGAGTTGCCGGAGCCCTGCACTCTCAGTTCGATGCGTGTATTACTGCGCAGATCGACTTTGAATGGCACCAGCTTGCCTAATTCGCCGATCGGCGGCGAGCGCCAAAGCTCGCGGCTTTCGCTCAACACGCGAAATACTGCTGGCCCCGCTGGCTGCGCTCCGGTGTCATTCAGCGCGCACATGCCGACCAGGTATTTGCACTCGCAAGGCAGTTCAAATCCCAGACGAGATGGTTCGGTAGCAAAGGCATGTCCCCATAACGAATCCGAGAACTTGCCGCCGCCGACACTGGCCGTCATCACGTGAGGATTAAAGTCGTTTTGCACCGCGCGCACCGCGGGCGTAATCAGCGCGAGCGGAAACCGATCTGGCATCGCCACAGCAAACAGGTCTTGCCACTCTTTTTGGGCGCGACGTTGATCGAGTCCGCCTGCGCGCGCGGCGGCCTGCTGATAGAAGCCCAGCGCGTGCCGCAACACTGCGGCACTTTCTAACGGCGAACGATCGGTGGCGAAGTTCTTCCAGCCATCGGCCAGTTGCAGTAGCTCGGCCGACTGCGTCGGCTCCGACATCTCCAGCACCGTTAACTGGCTGAGCGTGGCATCACCACTCAAGGCCAGCATCGGCACCGCGCGCGGCCAGTCATCGCGCACCGTGCCCAGTAAGGTGCCGGCCGTTTGATTAGCGACCGGATCGACCGGCGCATTCTCAAGCCTGGCGAGCGCCGCCACCAACGGCGCATCGGCCTCGGTCAGCGCTGCCACGTCGCGCTGACGTTCGCTCCACAGCTTCGCCAGGTCAGTATCGCGCTGTTTCTTGGCGATGGCTTCGGCGGCTTTCGCCAATTTACTCGCCAGTTCCCACTGGCCCTGAGCGCGCAGTAAAGGCCAAGTTCGATCCGCCTCGCGCCCCCACAGAAACCATTCAGGAACCAGACGCAATTGCGGGGCGATTTCGTCGAGAGCTTCCGCCTTCAGGCTGCCGGGGCGGATGGCAAAGTCCTCTTCCGTGCGCTGCACGATTTCGAGCAGCAACGCGATGTCGCCGCTGCCTGTGGCAACTTTACGCGCCACCTTGAGGAGCGCGAACCTACCGGCCGCGTCGTCGGGACTACTATTCGCTTCGGCGAACAGCTTTTTGGCCAGCGCACGGCGCTGTAGCGGCGTTTTGGCGGCTTCGTATTCCTGCTTGTAAAGGCTGGCAACCTCCTTGGCCGCCGCCTCGATGGCCGCCTCGCTTGGCAACGCCTGGCGAACGCTGAGCTGCTGCGCCGCCAGCGGACTGACGAACAACAGGCCCAGGACGGCAAGCCAACATCGCATGCAAACGGCTCCTTACCGGCAAGCGCGCAGGCACGTTCAAATCAGAACATACCCCCATGCCAGGCGCCCTTAACCTACTCGAAAGCAAGCTGCATGCAAACGAGCGCGCAGAGCATGCGGGCTGCTCGACAACGCAGCCCAGCAAGGCACAGCGGCGCAGCCATCCCTAGATTCTGGTGCGCCAGCCTCGGCCAATGACCGTTCAGCCCCCAGTCGCGGTCATTTGGTCCTGTGTGAAGTGAAAATAGGTCACTTGCACCGCTTCGCCTTCGACTAGCACCGTATCGCCCGGCAGGGTGGAAATGAGCGGCGCGCCATCGGGGCGCTGGACGGTGCCGAGGAGCGAAAATCCGGCCGCATCCACCGGCAAATGGATCTGAAGCCGGCAATCGGAGCGAACAAAACCAACGTCGCAGTAGGGCCTGTGAGGCTTCATTTCCACGATCCACTGGCAAGCGCGAGCCCACCCTCCGTGACTTTGTGCGGCATGCGGGGCTATTCCTCGCCCACTTACTAGATAAACGCACGAGGCGAGATGAAGTACTCGTTAGAAACGATGGCGACCGTTGACAACGCGCGGGGAGCTGCTAGGATCAATCGCAACTGAGACTCTGTATCAGTTGCCGACACCGCTCTTGCGGTGACCGCCAGCCTCCCAGCCAGTCGCCTCTTTGCGACCAGCCACGCTCGCCAGCCTACGGCTCTCCGTGGTCTTTCATACCTACTTGGGGAGGGTCCTCTTATGCGCCGACACGCGTTTACGCTGGTCGAACTGTTGGTCGTTATCGCCATCATTGGCGTCTTGGTCTCGTTGCTGTTGCCTGCGGTGCAAGCGGCCCGCGAAGCGGCGCGACGCATGTCGTGCCTCAACAACATGAAGCAGATCAGCCTGGCGGTTCACAACTATCACGACACATACAACCAACTGCCGCCGGGCGTGCCGACCACGATCAGCGGCAGCAGCGCCTTCACGGCGATTCTGCCCTATCTGGAACAGAGCAACGCCTATCAGCTCTACGACTTCACCAAGGGCAATAGCGATCCGGTGAACCAGGAATGCGTGAAGCAGCGCGTCCAGGCGTTCATCTGCCCCACGAACGTCTTCTTGCGTCACGTTCCCAACGAATGCGACGGTAACTTCCGCGCTCCAGGCACCTATGCCTTTTGCAGCGGCAGCGGCGATCCTTACGGCACGCCGACCAGCGGCGATCCCAATAATGGCGCGATCGTGAATGCGTTCTCGACCAATTTTGCTTCGATCACCGACGGCACTTCCAATACGTTCCTCGCTGGCGAGTCGCACTGGAGCTTCCGCGACTACATGTTCACCTCGGGCACTTGCAATGGCCAGGTGCGCGGCGGCTTCTCGTACTGGTCGTCGCCTTATCCTTTGGCCACGCTGTTCACCACTCACGGCCCGTTCAATCCGCAAGCCCGCGATGGCGACAGCAATCGCTTGATGAACTTCCGCAGCAACCATCCCGGCGGGTTGAACATGGCTAACTGTGATGGCTCGGTTCGCTTCTGGAACCAGAACGTCGATCACGCCATTCTTGACGCCATGGCGACACGCTCGGGCGGCGAAGTGGTGCAGGCTCCGTAAACACAAGGAATAGCAACCATGAAAAGCACGCTTTCACTGCTGCTGGTTTGCGGATGCGCGCTACTGTTGGGCTGCGGCAAAGCGGATCTGCCGCGCGGCAGCGTGACAGGGCAAGTCACCATTGGCGGCCAGCCTTTGCAGGCCGGGCGCGTGATCTTTACGCCGATCGCGCCCACGCAAGGCCCCGCCACTTCCGTGGTCGTCGAAGCGGGACGCTATGAACTGCCCGAGCGGCGCGGCCCCATTGTGGGGCAACATCGCGTCGAAGTCGAAGCGGAACTCGACCTGGGTTACGCCATCGACGACGAAGAGGCCTACGCGCTCAACGCGCACAAGCCCAAGCCAGCCAATCCCATTCCGCCTGAATACGGTCGCCAATCGAAGTTGGTGACCACGATCGAAGCGGATCAACCCAACCAGTTCGACATTTTGATTCCAGCCGCCCGGCGGTAGCGGTAAGCTAACTCTTTCCCTTCTAGGAATAACAATACCTATGAACCTTTCCTTTTGGTCCCGCTGCGCCAGCCTATGCTGCGTACTGGGATTGCTCAGCGGCCTTTGCTCGGCTGCCGAAACCGCCGATGAACTGATGAAGCGCGCTCACGAAGGCCGCGTCTCGTGGCGCGACTTCCGCGGCTTTCAAG
>JAEZGD010000228.1 GCA_023417165.1 Planctomycetota bacterium | reverse complement strand
CTCTTTATGTTGTGTGCCGTGATCGGCGGCACCGTGCTGGTTTTTCAGTTCGTGCTGACGCTGCTGGGCATGTTCGATCTGGGCATCGATGTCGATGCCGACATCGATATTGGCGATCTAGGCGATGTTAGCGATGGCGGAGTCGATGTGAGTGACATCGCGCCTCCGGGCCATTTTGGCCTGGAATGGCTGTGGAGCATGGTCTCGTTCCGCACGATTACGGCGGGGCTGACCTTCTTCGGCCTGTTTGGCATGGCGATGCAATCGGCAGGCGCGTCTCCTTCGCTGCAGTTCTCGACCGCCATGGTGGCTGGCTTGGTGGCCTTTTATGGCGTGCACGCGATCATGCGGGCAATCCTGAAAATGGCGCGCGATAGCACCTTGCAAATCCAGCGCGCTATCGGCGAAGTCGGCACGATCTATCTAACTGTGCCAGCCGCCAATACTGGCACTGGCAAGGTACATGTGGTCGTGCAAGGACGGTTGGAAGAGTTCCAGGCGATTACCCCCTATTCTGACAAGCTTGTAGTGGGAGCTAAGGTTGTCGTGACCGGAGTTGTTGACGGCGACACGTTGGCGGTTGAACCCGTCGACGCTGCCGCGCCGTCCGCATCGAAGTTCACTGAAACTGCCCACTAACCGCGAGCGCCTCGCGCCGCAGTATCGCTTGCCAGGTGGGGACGCCTTGTCCCCTTCCGCCGCATCGACTTTTCGCAAAGGGAACGACCATGTCCAGCTATCCTCTCCTCGTAGGCGACCTGCTGCAAACGATCGTCAGCTTTGGCTGGTGGGGTCTTATCGTTGGCGCAGTCCTCATCGTTATCTTCGGCTTTTTAGTGCTGATCAAAGCCAGCCTGAAGACCTGCCCCAGCAACCGCGTGCTGGTCATCTATGGTGCGTTCCTGAAGCATGGCCGCAAGACCGTGCATGGCGGTGCGGCGTTTGTCTGGCCATTTTTGCAAAAGCACGCGTTCCTGAGTCTGGAGCCGGTCCAAATCGAAATCCCGCTGCGCGGCGCGCTGTCGAGCGAGAACATTCGCGTCAACGTGCCGAGCGTGTTCACCGTCGCCATCGACACCAAGCCCGAAGTGATGGAGAACGCGGCGATCCGCTTGCTGGGCCTTAGCACCAGCGAGATCCGCAAGCAGGCAGAAGAAATGATCTTTGGCCAGCTGCGCCAAGTGATCGCGTCGATGGGCATCGAAGAAATCACCCGCGACCGCGAGAAGTTCCTCGATCACATCCAGCACTCGCTCGAGCCCGAGCTCAAGAAGATCGGTCTGCAACTGATCAACGTGAATATCACCGACATCACCGACGAGTCGGGATATATCGACGCCATCGGTCAGAAGGCCGCTTCGCTCGCCATTCAACAGGCGCGCGGTGACGTGGCCGAAAACGAGCGCATGGGCGAAACGAAGGTCGCCGGCGCCGAGCGCGATCGCTCGATCCAAGTCGCCAGCGCTCGCAAAGAGCAGGCGATCGGTACCCGCGAAGCCGAACGCGAGCAAGCGGTTCGCCTGGCGGCGCTCGAAAAAGAACAAACCATCGCCGAGAAGCAGGCGGCGTTCGAACGCGAAGCGCAGGTGAAAGCGGCCGAACAGCAAATGCGTGTGCAAGTCGCCCAGGCCGACGCCGTGGCGATCGAAGGCGAAAACCAATCGCAAGCCAAGGTCGCGCAGTCGCAAGCCGAACTGTCGGTCAAGCGCGCCGAAGCCTATCAATTGGGCGAAAGCCGCAAGAAGCAAGCGGAAGCAGCGGTTCTCGAAGCGCAGAACATCGCGCTGGCCAAAGCGGCCATCGCCGAAGCCCAGCGTGTCGAAGCCGAACAGCGTGCGAAGCTTGAAGCTCCGGCAAAGGCTCAGAAGGCGCGCACCGTCGTCGAAGCCGAAGCGGAAGCCGACAAGCGCCGCATTGAAGCTCGCGCCGAAGCCGACGCCATTTACGCCAAGTTGGAAGCCGAAGCTCGCGGTCAGTACGAAATCCTGGCCAAGAAGGGCGAAGGTTTGCAGCGGATCGTCGAAGCGTGCGGTGGCTCGGATCAGGCCTTCAAGCTGCTAATGCTCGAACACCTCGACAACCTGGCCGACGCTTCCGCCCGCGCGATCTCGAACATCAAGTTCGACAAGATCGTGGTGTGGGAGAACGGCGGCGCCAACGGCCGCAACAACACGGCCGACTTCATCAGCGGCATGGCCAAGACCTTGCCTCCGATGATGCAAGTGATGAAAGATATCGGCGGCATTGAGTTGCCAGAATCGCTGATCAAGTTCAGCGAAGATGACACGCCGCATACGATTGATGCGAATGGGCAGGAATCCAACGGCCAAACCGTCGGCGCGTAACCGCCCGGCGATTCACCCCCGTTGGTAACAAGCGATGTAGGACGAAGCGATGCTTCGTCCTACGTTCGCTAACGCCCCTCACGCAGTGGCAAAACGATTGTTCAACCAACGGAGTGCATCATGATTACCCTTCGTCTGAGCGCGGAGCGCGGCCATCTCAACCATGGCTGGCTCGACACCTATCACACGTTTTCGTTCAGCGAGTATCGCGATCCCCATCACATGCACTTTCGTGCGCTACGTGTGATTAACGAAGACCGCGTCGCGGCGGGGCAGGGGTTCGGCGAACATCCGCACCGCGATATGGAAATCTTGACCTGCATCCTGTCAGGCGAGCTACAGCATCGCGACAGCATGGGCAATGGCAGCATCATTCGCGCCGGCGAGTGGCAACGCATGTCGGCTGGCAGCGGCATCACGCACAGCGAATTCAATCCGTCGCCCGATCAGTCGGTGCATTTGCTGCAAATCTGGCTCTTTCCCGACGAGAAGGGCCTGACGCCCGAATACGAGCAGCGCGATTTCAGTCAATCGCCTGCGAACGCGTGGACCGTGGTCGCTTCGCCCGATGGCCAAGACGGCAGCTTGCGAATCCATCAAGATGCGCGGCTGTTGCAAGCGAAAGTTACGCCTGGCGCGCAACTGACCTATGACCTGCCAACGGGTCGTTACGGTTGGTTGCAAGTCATGCGCGGCACCGTGGATGCGAATGGTCACGCGCTGAGCGCTGGCGATGCCGCCGCCTATCGCGAGGAACCGCAGGTCACCTTGCAAGCCAGCACCGACGCCGAAGTGCTGCTGTTTGATCTGTCGTAGTTGCCGAAACAAGCCAGCCTAGTCCTGCAAACCAGGTTGCTTGGCGCTGTGCGGCGTCGCAGGCGTGTTCTCAACCTCGACCATCAACCAGTGCGGTCCGTAGCTCGCGCGCGGCCGCATCAGCGCATCGCGCCCCGGCGCCAGTCGCGTCGAATGTTCGGGTGCGGTGCGAATCGGGAAAGTGGCTTCACCGGCGGTGATCGTGGGGGGCGGCAGCAGCGTTGGATCGATCGACATCTGTCGCAAGCCAGGCTGCTTGTGTGCGACGCCTGTCCGCGTCAGCTGGCCCACCACAGGCTCTGCCAACTGCGGAAAAGTCGGCGGCGCCGCCACAAAGCCCGGCGTGTACCTTGGCAACGTGCGCGGCAGCGGCTGCATCTGGAAGTTGCCGTCCGCCGGCAGCAGGTACGACGATCGATCCGTCAGCGGCACCGCACGCGACGGCGGCATACGCATTTGCTTGAAATGCGGCTCCACTGGGCCTTCTGGCGTCCGCGTCGGCAAATCATGCGGAGCCGCGCAGAGCGGCATCGCCCAGGCGGCCAGCAGCACTGCGAACCACCCAGCTGCAAGTTTCTTCATTGTGGCGTCCCTCTCCCTGAAATCTACGCCACTAATCGAACCGGCGGCGATCGCGTAAGATGGATAGTAACGATTTGTCGTTCGGTGCGGCGGGCGATTGGCCGCCGACGTTGATTCCTCGGGAATGCTGCGGATTGCGATGGCGCGTGTTGTTTTAGCCATGTCGGGTGGGGTCGATAGCAGCGTCGCCGCGCACCTGCTGCTGGAAGCCGGGCACGACGTCGTCGGCGTCTTCATGCGGCATGGCGAGGAGTCGGTCGGCGCTTGCGCGATCGACGGCCAGCCGATCCCCTCGCTGCTCCCCATCGTGCAAGAGCGCGCCGATCACAAGCAAGGTTGCTGTAGCGCCAGCGACGCCGCCGACGCCCGGCGCGTCGCCGATCGACTGGGCATTCCGTTTTACGCGCTCAACCTGCAGGCCGAGTTCCGCCAGATCATCGATTACTTTGTCGACGAGTACACCCGTGGCCGCACGCCCAATCCGTGTGTACAGTGCAACAACTGGCTGAAGTTCGGTCGCCTGTTCGACTATGCCGACAGCATCAGCGCCGACTTTGTCGCCACCGGCCACTATGCGCGGCTGGAACATCGCCCCGGCGAGACGCTGTCTGCGCTGTGCAAAGGAGTCGACGACGGCAAGGATCAGTCGTACGTGCTGTTCGGCATCGCCAAGGAACTGCTGCCGCGCATGCTGCTGCCTGTCGGCGATTACTACAAGCCGAAGATTCGCGAGATTGCCGCTTCGCTCGGCATGCGCGTGGCTGAAAAGAAGGATAGCCAGGAAATCTGCTTCGTCACTAGCGGCAAGCACGACGAATTCGTTCGCGCACGCCGCGGCGATGCGGTCGATATGTCCGGCGAGATCGTCACTACCGAAGGACGCGTCGTCGGTGTGCATCCTGGCATCGAGCGTTTTACCGTCGGCCAGCGCAAAGGCATGGGCGTCGCGATGGGCGAACCCTACTTCGTTGTGCGCATTGAACCCGAGACGCGCCGCGTCGTGATTGGCAAAAAGGAAGCGCTTGCTCGCACCGAACTCACCGCGCAGCGCTGCAACTGGCTGCTCGACACCGATCCGACGCCAGGCGAAGCGTTTCGCTGCACGGCGAAGATTCGCTACAACAGCCCGCGCCATCCGGCCACGGCGGAAGTGCTGGCTGACGGCCGCCTCAGCGTCACATTTGACGAGCCGCGCTACGGCGTCGCGCCGGGGCAAGCGGTCGTGTGCTTTGATGGCGATCGCGTTCTCGGCGGCGGCTGGATCGAATAGCCCGCGCCGCTCATCCACAACAATGCTTCGGTCCGCGCGCTTCGACAAGCTCCAGCCGCCGACCTTCCGGATCGGCGATCACCGCGCGACGTCCCCACGGCGAATCGAGCGGCTCAGAAATCAGCTTGCCGCCTGCGTCCAACAGCGTCTCTAGTAGCCTATCAAGCGCCACGACACTAAAGCCCAGCCGCACGCTGTTCGCTGGCGGAACTTCCGCCGGCGCAGGATAGATCTCGAACACCAACTCGCCGAGCTGCGCGGCAAAGTGTTCGGGCCCGCGCCCATGTCGCTCGCGCTCGAACGTCATTCCCAACAGTTCGTAGAACGCGCGGATCGTTTCCAGCTGCGTCGAATAGATTACGACCAATTGCAGTTGCGGTTGATTCATCCCTTCTTCTTAACGCGGCCGCAATTGCGGCACAACGACCGCCTGCGCATGCGTGTTCATCGACCACGTTGCCTGCAGCGCAGCCAGCAGGGCAGGCGAGCGTCATAAATTAGCGGAGCTAGCGAGACTATCGCTGAATTGGAGCGTGCCACCATCGCCATTGGCACGCGCGCTGCACCATACGTTACCTAGCGTTATGAGCAAGAACATTGATGGCGGCGATCAGCAGGAGCGCTAGCCCTCGCGCCGCCCACCCTCATACAAAAAGGAGCTAGTCATGGCTGCTGAAACCAAACTCACACTTACCTCCGAAACGATCGATGCCTTGCAGGAATTGGTCCAGGTGAACATCGACAGCCGAGACGGTTTTCGTCATGCCGCGGGCGAGATACAAGAGATGGCGGTGGCGAACATGTTCATGCAGATGGCAGACGAGCGCGATCATCAGGCTCAAGAACTGAGGTCGCTCATGACACTCAATGACGAGGAGGCGCCGAAGGAAGGTAGCTTTGCTGCGGCCGCACACCGCACCTGGATGGATCTGCGGACAGCGCTCGGCGGCGGCCTGCAAACAGTTCTCGATGAGGCGGAACGCGGCGAGGACTACATCAAGGGCAAGTATGAAACCGCCATGAAAAACCATGCGGGCACCGCCGTTAGCGATGTCCTACATCGGCAGTTTGCGGCGGTGAAAGCAGCTCATGATCGCGTCCGAGACATGCGCGACGCTCATCGCGAGGCCTAAACCGCCTCCGGTTTCGTCGGAACGATCACCCGAATCGCCCGAGGCCTAATTCGAAAGGTTACCGGCGTGGCGGTGGCCAACTCGCCGTCCGTATTGATCGACCGCGGGCGGCGCGTGGTGATTTCAAAGGTATCGCCGCGCAACGTGCGCACCCACGAACTTGTATCTAAGGTGCCGCGCATGATGGCGGGTGTTAGTAAGAACACTTTCCACCAGCGATCCACCTCGACGCTGTACAAATCGAGTAGGCCGTCATCGATGGCCGCATGCTCGTGGATGACCATACCGCCGCCATAGTGGCGGCCGTTTCCGACAGCAATCTGTACGGTGCGCACGGCGATCTTCTCCGTTGCGGTCCGAATCTCTGCGCGAAATGGCCGCGCGCGAAACGTCACGACGAACGCGGTATACAAGTAGGCAAGCACTCCCCACTTCTTCTTGTGATCGGGATTCAACCGGCGCGTGATGTCCACGCTGAGTCCCATGCTGGCGACATTGAAGAAATATTTGCCGTTCGCGTCACCCACGTCGATCTCAGTCATTTGGCCTGTCGCCACGATCGAGCACGCCAATGCCGGATCGAAGGGAATCTCCAGCGTACGGGCAAGATCGTTGGCCGTGCCGAGCGGCAAGATACCAAGCGGCAACCGCGTTTCCATCAGCCCGGCAATCGCTTGATTCAGCGTGCCATCGCCGCCGCCAATGACCACCAGGTCAACGTCGTCCCGATGACGGACAATCGCGGCGCTAATCGACTCTTCTTCGCCCCAGTCGGCGATAATCTCGAGCCCTTCGGCCTCGAGCCGCGTGGCCAATTCCTGATCGTAATCGCCCCCTTGCCGGGCGTTAGGATTAATCAACAACAGCGCGCGGCGAGCCATGCAGCAAGTTCCCAGAGGTGCGATCTAGGAACAGCATGTCACATGCCAATGGCCAAGGTAAGTAGTTGAAACCGACCAGGAATCAATTTCGTAAGGTATAAACCGCGTTCTCGTCGCTCTCGGGAAGCACGACGCGCGGCGTAATCATGAGTACATGCCGTGTACCGTCGTCGAAGCGAATGGCCGTTCCTGGGATGTTGTCGGTCACCGGGATCAACAGCGATTCACCCGGTGGAACGTCGGCGAAGCTTTCCGTGGAAAAGTTATCGCGTCCTTCGCTGCGAGGCGCAACTGCGATCCGCAACTGATTGTCTTTCTGAAACGACGCTTGGATCTGTACCACATCCACAGCACCCGGTGGCTTTGCCTTTTCGTAGCGAACCGGAATGTCAACCAGTTCGTCCTGACTGAGTAGATAGACGCGAGCGGTATCAATACGTTTTCGTTTGTTGCGAATGCCCTCCTGCCCCTCGCCAGGGAGCCGACAATGCCCAGCGGCGTTGCGATTACGCTTAAGTGGCCTCCAAGCTCGCTCGTCTAGCTCCAGATGCTCGACCGTCAGCACGACGCGAGGCTCGCGAATGCGACGCTCCAACTCTAAATGCTTCCGAATGACCTCGTGCATTTTGGGCGACTGGTTCACCACAATCGCCGAGCCATTCTCGATCTCTGTAATCGTTCCCCAGCCCCCGCCAAGTTGCCATTCGGTCAGATTAATCCAATAGAGCAAGTCCGTAACCAGCTCCCGCCTGCGAAGTTGGTCATCCTCATTCGCAGGATCAGCAGTCCGCGGCTTGCCAGTTGCAACTCTAATATTTGGCGAGAGCTGATAGACCTTCTCAACCAAGCCTACCGGATAGTCCCGATTGACAACTTCGATACGACCATCGGGACGAACGATCGTGGTTAAGCGAAGTTGCTCAAGCACGACCCTCAGCGCTGCCTTCGCCGAAATCTTGCCATCGATACGCATTGTCACTTCGGTATCCGGCGTCACCTCTTCCGCGCGTAACGATGCGTCATCGCAGACGATCTCTACGCCGGCTTGCGTGGCGATGTCGCCGAGCACTTCGCGTAGCGGGCGATTCTCGTAGTTGACGGCCATGCGCGTGGCCAGTTTGAGGCGGGTCGCCTCGTCCGCCGGCGTGACCGCCTGGGCAAGATTCGCCCAGGCGAGAGAAATGACGACTAACAGTAACCAGACAGGGCACCGCGACATCCGAACCTCCTTGTTCGTTGTTCGAGATCTAGCCATGCCCTACATCGCTGGTGGCGGCTAATGCGCCGTGTCGCGTCTGACCGCGTGCCCGCGGCTGGCGGTGTGCGGGGCATCCAACTGCATCCGAGTAGGCTCGGGAGTTGCCTCCACGACTGCTCCGTCCACGGCGGCTGGTTCGGGCTGCAGCGTCCGCACCTTCTTATTGGGCATGTCCGGTTCGAAGTACTTGCCCAGCGGACCAGCCAATAGCGCCGGCATCCAAATCAGTTCGCCGGCCGCACCGACGCACAGCATGGTCAGCATCATCGTGCCGAAACGCTGCGTGGGCGTGAACGTGCTGAACATGAAGACCGACAGACCAACGCCGCCGATCAGCATCGTCTCGATGATCGCGGTGCCAGTGTGCTGATAGGCAGCGACAATCGCCTCGCGGCGCGTCTTGCCCTTTTGCATCTCTTCGCGGAAGAAGTTGAAGTAATGGATCGTATCGTCGACCGCCACGCCAATCGCGATACTGGCGGTCATCATCGAGCCAATGTCGACCTCGATGCCTAGCCAGCCGATGGCGCCGAACACGATCGCCAGCGGGAACATATTAGGCAACATCGCCACCAGCCCGGCGCGGAAGTTGAGGAAGTTCCAGGGACGCAACCGGCCCCGCCGCAACAGCACCATCAAACAGAAGGCGATGCTGACAAAGGCATACTGAGTGCTTTCGAGCAGGCTGTCGAGCAACGTGCGCTGGGCCTTGTAGACGACCGGAACGACGCCTGTATAAATCGTGTGAATCTGATCGCCCCGCTTGGACGACGCCAATTCTTGCGGATCATACGCATTGAAGCGGAAGTCGCGGGCGTCGACCACGTGCTGGTTGTGCTGCTGGGCGACGGCCAGCGTCAGGCCGGGTAATTCGTGCGCCATGACGACGCAGTCGTACGACTTCAGCTTGTCCGCAAGCGCCGCAGGGGGCAGCGGGCGTCCTTGCTCGTCCTTCAGCGCATCGGCGGTCAGAAAATCGAGCTTGGTCTTCGCGTTGTCGTTGGTGCGGAAGCCGCGGTTTTCGAGCAGGCCGGTAAAGGTCTGTGCAAACAGCCGATCTTGTTCTTGATCGTACGAGTTACGACGTCCGTGCTTGCCGGCCGTCCTCTCGGCGTTGGCCGCATGGGCGGCCTCTGCTTGTTCTGCCATGACTTGCGGCGCAGGGA
>JAEZGD010000217.1 GCA_023417165.1 Planctomycetota bacterium | reverse complement strand
GTCCTGCTTCCGGCATCGATCGCGTCATGAATTTGCTGATCGAAGGGGGCAAGATTGCGGCCCTGGATGCGCAGCCGCGCGGCGATGAGCAGGTCTTGGACGCCAGCGGCAAGATCGTCTCGCCAGGTTTGATCGACATGCACGTGCAACTGCGCGAGCCTGGCTGCGAAGAGGACGAGACGATCGAAAGCGGCACCGCGGCCGCGCTCGCCGGCGGTTTTACTTCGATCGCCTGCATTCCGAACACCGAACCGCCGCTCGACACGCAGGCAGGCGTCGAATTCGTGCAGCAAAAGGCGATGCGGGCGAAGAACTGCCATGTCTTTGTGCTCGCCTGCGTCAGCAAGAATCGCGAAGGCAAAGAACTGGCCGAGATCGGCAGCTTGGTCGAAGGTGGCGCGGTCGGCTTCACCGATGCCGGGCGACCGATCCACAACAGCGAACTGCTGCGCCGGGCCCTCGAATACTGCTTGATGTTCGACAAGCCGATTCTCAACCATCCCGAAGTGCTGGAACTGACGCAAGGCGGCATCATGCACGAAGGCCGCACCAGCATGGTGTTGGGGTTGGCTGGCATGCCGGTCGACGCTGAAGACGTGATGACCAGCCGCGACTTGCGCTTGGCCGAATCGACGCGCGGGCGGTTGCACCTGATGAACATCAGCAGCGGCGGCAGCGTCGAGCTGATTCGCCGGGCGAAGGCGCGCGGTGTGAAGGTGACCGCCGAGGTCTGCGCGCCGCACTTCTCGATGAACGACGAGAATCTGCGCAGCTTCGATGCCAACTACAAAATCAATCCGCCGCTGCGCAGCGAAGAGCATGTGCGCGCGTGCATCGAAGGTTTGGTCGATGGCACGATCGACGTCATCGCCAGCGGACACGCGCCGCGGGCGAGCGAAAAGAAGATGCAAGAATTGGATGCCGCGCCATTTGGCATGACGCAACTCGAAACGGCGCTCGCGCTGGTCGTGACCAAGTTGATCGCGCCGGGACATTTGGATTGGTCCGCGGCCCTCGCAAAGCTGACGATCAATCCCGCGCGGGCGCTGGGACTCGCCAAGGGAACGCTGGCCGTCGGCGCGGATGCCGACGTCACGATCATCGATCCCGAGCATCGCTGGATCGTCGATCCCACGCGCTTCAAGAGCAAGAGCATCAACACGCCGCTGGCTGGCGTCGAACTGATCGGCAAAGCCGCCCACGTCATCGTCAGTGGCGAAGTGAAGTACTAGGAGCGTCGCTCCTCGGAGCGCGGGCGCGAGCGCCCGCCTGGTTTGCATTTAAGGGAGTGTAATTGTTTAAAACGTATTGACAAAAACCGAAGTCATCGGTACAATCTTTGCTGGGCTCTTTGGCAATTCCCTTCGCGACTGCACGTCCTGCCGCGTGCACCCTTTCGGCGAAATAACCCCTGCATACTTTCGCCTGCTTATACCCCATCGGGGGCGGCATAAAGTTCTCTGGATACTTCTGCCCATTTGCCGCTCAGCAATGCCGAGGCATAAGCTGTGTTTTGAGCGCAAGTCTTCTCATGGCAAATGGTTGCGAAACTGATAGTGCTTGAGTGACCAATGGCATTTCACCATCAGCAACACTCGAAAAGCTAGGCATATTTCCGGAGTCGCACCAGCCACTGGGGTGGTGCGCAGTGCTTCGACACGTACAGGTTGGCGACTAGTCGTAGAGAACCGATCGCTCCGAATCCGCATGCAGTCGGTTGCCGCTATAATCGCTCCATGGACAGCGACAGCGATTACGGTGTGCCCATTCCCGGCCAGGTGTTACCGCCTGAGCAGTGGGCCCGTACGGCTCTGAAAAGGCTGCCGCCTCCGGGGCCGATTGACTGGGCCGAACTGTTTGGCCGCGTCGCGCCGGTGGTGCTGGACCTGGGCTGTGGCAATGGCCGATTCCTGCTGTCGAGTGCATTGCGTCGCCCTGAGCTGAACCATTTGGGGCTCGACATCCTGCCGCTGGTGATTCGCTATGCCACCAAGCGCGCCAATCAGCGTGGCTTGCAACATGCGCGACTGGCGGTCTGTGGAGCGCACGAGTTCCTCGAGCAATACGTCGCGCCGCACAGCATCGCCGAGATTCATCTCTATCATCCGCAGCCGTATCGCGACGACGCGCTCGCCTTCAAGCGGTTGATCACGCCGGAGTTTTTGACGCTAGTGCATCGAGCGCTGGCGCCCGATGGCATGTGGATCGTGCAAACCGACAACGCAGGCTATTGGGATTATCTCTCGCAGGTAGCCCCGGCGCTCTTTGCGTTCGAAGAGTTAAGCGGTCCGTGGTCCGACGCGCCGCGTGGCCGTACGCGCCGTGAGATTTATGCGCGACAGCATCGCATGACCGTGCATAAAGCCGCATGCCACCCGCGTCCCTTAAGCGAAGCCGAAGTGCAAACGCTCGTCGCCAGTTTGCCGCAACCGCACTTCACCGCGCAGCCCACTGCGAAACGAAGCCGGGGCAGAAGGCCTAGACGCCGCGGATAACACGGATCGCGCGGATCAGGCATAGAGAGAGAAGAGAAGAAAATGTATTCTCTCTTGAACTGGCCGCATCCTGTCTTCCTCCGATCCGCGTCTTCCGTGTCATCCGCGGCCAGTTTCAGCATTATTCAAACACGTCGAACTCGGCGCCATACTTCACCAGCCCTCCGCCGGGCGGCAGGGCAGGGGGCGTCAGTTCAATAATCATAAACGGCTCATCGACCCCATAGACATTGCCAAGTTGAAAGCGGCTGGCCGTTTGAAAGCCGAACCGCTGATAGTAGGCCGGCTCGCCCAGCACGACCACAAACGGACACGCGGCCGAGGCCAATGCTTGCAAACTGGCGTTGATTAGCTCGCTGCCGACGCCTTGCTTTTGATGGCTCGGCAAGACCGCGACCGGTGCCAGGCCCAGTCCCTCGGCAATCACGCGCCCGTCACGTTCGATGGTGACAGGGCTGTAAAGCACGTGGCCGACGAGTTGCCCGTCGACTTCGGCGACCAGCGAAAGCTCGTCATGCCCGGCCGCAATGATGCGATCGACGAGTTGCGCTTCGGCTTCCGTCGGAAACGCGGCGGCGTGAATTTGGTGAATGGCCGCCGCATCGTCCGGCGTGGCGAGTCGAATCGCAGGCATCGTCATTCCTTGGTGTTCGGCGGCGTCAGCGGCAAATCGCTCGGCGGTTCGGCTGCGTGCTTGTCGATGGTCATCGTGTCGTTGAGCTTGGTGGTGGCGTTTTTCGTTTCGCCGCCAGTGGCCAGGAAGTACAGGTCTTCGCGCGGCCCGGCATCGATGTTGGTGGCGGGATTCGAATCGCCTGTGAAGCGGGCTTTCGTCAGCGGCTTCCACTCGCCGGCGGTTGAACGTACCCAGCCGCGGCCATACCGGGCGACGCGCGCTTGCTTGGCCGACTCGCCATTGCGGCGAAAATCCTCGACAAACGAGTAATAACCGCCAAGCGGTTTGCCGCCGGTGATCGTCGAGAACGTCACCAGGTGCTTCCAGGCTTTGGCGTCGTTGTCATAGAAGTAGCCAGCGAATTCGGTGCGATCGCCAGCCGGCTTCGAGGTGACCAAAAAGCGATAGGTCTCGCCGACTTTCCAGTCATAATCGAAGAACGACTGGCCGCCGGTCCCTTCGTTGCCAAAGCGGCCAATGCGGACCCCTTCGCCTTGGTGCAGCAGCTTGACGCGCTGCTCATCCTTCACCGACTTCGGATCGTTTTGCGAACCAGGATCCCAGACCGAGAAGATCACTACCTTCTTACCGTTGCCCAACTCTTGGATGCCGAAATAGCCTTTGTTAAAGCCGCAGACGCAGAAGTAAGTGCCACGCGCCGAATGATCGACGACGACCTCGTTATAGAAGGCATCGCCAGCCGGTGCGGGATAATGCAGGTGAACCGAGCGACAGGCAGTGGCTTGCAAACGCTCGTCAGCCGACAAAGGCCCTGCCACAAACAGGCCGATGGTGAGTGTGAGCAACCACAGGTAGCGAAACTGTTTCATGGATTCAATCGTCATACGCGGCAACAGGAAATAAAGTGTGTAAGCAGTCATCGGTATTGGACGTTGCCGTGCGTCGTCTACGAACCTACGCATAGCAACGGACTTCGTATAGCCGCACGGTGTCGCTGCCGTTGGTGGCGGTGGCTTGAATGCGGATCGCGGCGGCTTCGATCGGTGCGAAATAATGCCGGCGCAGGCGTTGGTGGTTGCCTTGGATGTCGGCGACCGGCACCAGCTTGCCATCGGGCGTGCGAACCACGATTTGATAGTCGCGCAACGTCTCGGGCTGGGCGGCGCGGATCTGATGCTTTTGATGCGTATGAGCGCTCGTCAGCGTCAGTTCACGCTGAAAGCCGGTGTCGTGAACAAGCTGCACCATGCTGATCTTTTGCGGCTTGTCCCATGCGAGTTCCAGCCACGCGCCTTCGCCAGAGAGCGGCGCCATCCAGCGATTCGCCAGTTGTCCCGGCACGTCGCGCGTGTGACCCGTGAGCACATTGGCGGGCTGCGAACCTTCGGCGACAGCCGAAGCGGTGACCTTCGCGCTGCGGGCCAAATCGCGCTCGTCGTCGTTCTTCAGGTTCTTGATCGATTGATCGTCGCGCAATAGCGTTTGCTGCAGCTCTTTCAGCTTCGGCTTGTTGTCGTAGAGCTTGCGCGGCGTCAGCGAGTAGCGAGCACACAGCGCGGCGGCCGTGCCCAGGCCTTGACCCATGACGGCGCACGTCGCCATCACGCGTGTGCTGGTGAACGCGACGTGACTGCAACTGGCATTGCGTCCCGCCATCATCAGGTTGCTGATGTCTTTGCTATAGAGCGCACGGAGCGGAATGTTATAGACCTCTGGCAGCTTGATCGACACGAAGGGCGGCTTGTTGGTGTCGTCGAAACCGCCTGGCGGATGCTCGTCGAGCCCCCAACCGCCAATGGCGACGGCGTCCTCGAAATCGCCATTGAGGCCCATCAAGTCTTGCTGGGTAAGGATGTGATCGCCTTCGATGCGGCGGCTTTCGCGCTTGCCAGGCACCATACCGCACCAGTCCATCGCCCAGTTGGCGCTGGAGGGCTTTTCGCCGCTGTTTTTGATGTAATCCCAGACACCGCAGACGATCGACAGCAGTTCAAAACGAATGCGCTCGTTATCGCGAATGGTGTCGAGCGCGCCGCCCCATTCGATCCACCAGTAGCCATACTCCCACGAACCGACAGGGCGGAAGTTGAGCTGCTTCTTGGTGATCTTGCGGGCCCACGTCGGCGGCTTGTAAGCGACCGGCTGCCCCATGTCTTTCGCTGTGAACAAGAGGCTGCTACCGAGTGTGTCGCGCGTCGCTTTCTCCCAGGCGAGCGGCTCGTTGAACTCGTCGCGGCTTTCGTGACCCCAGCGCATCGTCGCGCCGGCTTCGAGCGCCAAACGCGCGTCGCCGGTGCAGTCGGCATAGATCTTGGCGGTCACGCGATAGAGATGTTCGGTCTTGTCGCAGCGCGTCATCACGCGTTGGATTTGTCCATCTTTGACTTTGGCGGCATAGACGGTGGTGTCGAGGAGCAGCGTGATGTTCGGCTCGCTGATGCACTTGTCGTACAGCAGCAGGTCCCACATCTCCCACGACCATTGCGGGTTGTTAACGGCATCGTCGAGACGCAGCTCTTCGATGATGCCGCCTTCACGCCAGCCGGGGCGACCTTGATGGTTGTTCGCGCCGACGACGTGCATTTTGACTTCGCTGCTGCTGTTGCCGCCCAGGCGTGAGCGGTCTTGCACCAGCACGACCTTCGCGCCGTTGCGTGCCGCCGCGAGTGCCGCGCAGACGCCGGCAGGTCCACCGCCTGCGATGAAGACGTCGGTCGATAGATCAACCAAAGTCATGTGCGGCTCGCCCTCGAAGCGCTTCTCCGCCAGATCGCCCGGCGGCGCGATGGTGCTGAGCGCGGCGCGGATGTCGTCCGGCGAAGGCGTTTGCGGTGCCGGCGGAAGTTCGTCCGCTTTCACGACGAGGGAGTAACCGGTGAGCGAGGCCGCGGCGGCCAGGAATTCGCGACGACCAAAAGAAGAAGCCATGAGCGCTACGGGGGTGAGAGGATCGAGCGTGCCGACGGCTGAGACGAGGTTAGTGTAGTCGGCTGCGGAGGGGGAAAAAAGTTGCTGAGCGACAGGCGGACGTGTAACTTGCTTGGGTACTTCGGGTGTGGGGGTGTGTGGTTGGGTTTGCGGCTGCGGCTTGTTCTGTCCGCCGGAGGGGTCACAGGCTCAAGCGTGGAGTTAAAGATGAACAAACAGACCGCCCAGTCGGTGCTGCGACTGTCGCACTTTGCGTTCTGGGGCGCGCTGCTCTTGCTGGCCATGGCGTGGCTGGCCAGCGCGCTGGTGCCTCGAGTGCCAGGCCAGGGCGGACTACCGAAGCCGACCGTCGACTTCGTCGATGCGATCTATAAAGGGGCGACGCCGGTCCTGCTCGGAGTCCTGGCGCTGCGCGTGATTCCGATGTCGTTGGTATGGCTGAGCGAAGATCCTGTTCTGCAACGCTCGCTGTATCGCCAGCGCCACTGCTTGTTTGGGGCTGTGCTAGGAATCGCAGGGCTCTTGGCGTGGGGAGCGAGTGTCGGCTGGCTGATCTTGGACCGCGGGGAGTTGCAGCTAGCGATTAAGCAAGATGGTCATGACGCGACGCGCTTCTATGGGCGAGGCTATGGCGTTCCCAGCCAACGGGTTGTCCAGATTCAACAAGGCAATGAGATGCGGCTGCCGTTTCTCTTACTGCTGGGCAGGACAGGGATGGTGTTGGCGGCAATTGGATGGTTGTATTTCCTCGTCAGCTGGGTATGGGGTCGCTGGTTTGCAACGTCAGTGGCGGGCAAGAGAGTCGTTTCCCCAGCGGTCGTGGCGTCGGCCGGCATCGTGGAGGCCGAGATCGTGGATGAGTCTGTGGAAGCGGCTCGCGACGGGAGTTCCCTACGCTAGGGTGGTGCGGCGTGCGGTAGTAGGGCTTGGCACGAGCCGCCGCCAGTGACTCGGCAAAAACCCTGGCGATGGGCTCATTTTGGCGGCCACAATGGCCCGAAACAAACAATTCACGATCGAAGTTGGTAATTGGTCTTGGCATGCATTGCATTCTGGCTGACCGCCGCTATATTAAGCGGCTTATAGTTTTGTGTTGTGACTGAAGTAAGGACATAGTCTCGCTTTTGGCAGTACGAAGGAGAATCCTGGCGCCTAGCGGTAGAGCCCTTCGATAGCTCGCCGGGCGGAGGAATCGCGGTAAGCCCCATGACGATCACGAAAGAGCGTAAACAAGCCGTTATCAACGATTACAAGCGTGCGGAGAACGACTCGGGTTCGCCCGAAGTCCAAATCGCCCTGCTGACCACGCGCATCAACGGCTTGACCGAGCACATGCGAACCCATGACAAGGACTATGCCAGCCGGCGTGGTTTGTTGGCCATGGTCAGCCGTCGCCGGCGCTTGCTGGATTACCTGCGCAGGGTCAATCCGCAAGGCTATATCGAGATCATCGGGCGTCTTGGCATCCGTAAGTAATCGGCACCGATCAGCGTGTTTGATCGGTGGGATGATTAAAGCACGGGTGTCTGTCACTGCGTGAAGCCACTCTGGCAAGCTGTTCTGCGGCGCATAGGAGCGTGGCAGGAGTTCTGGTGGAAAGTCTGTTTCCACCTTTGTGCCCGTGCCTTGTTCAAGCGGCCAGTTCATTGTTGCGCCGCGCTAATCTCTCCTGAAGGTTCCGCCTGCTGCCGCGAGACGCAGCAAACAAAAGGTAGGTATTGTGACAGTTCGCGTCGAAAAGCAGATTGGAAAATTCGTACTCGCTTTTGAAACCGGCTTTTACGCCAAACAAGCCGCCGCCGCCGTCGTCGTCCATTATGGCGACACCGTCGTGCTCACCGCCGTTGCCACCGGGCCTTCTCGCCCTGGCCAAGATTTCTTCCCGCTGACGTGCGACTATCGCGAACGCACCAGCGCCGCCGGCAAGTTTCCTGGCGGTTTTATCAAGCGTGAAGGTCGCCCGACCACTAAAGAAACGCTGACTTCGCGTCTGATGGATCGCCCGATCCGCCCGCTGTTTCCCAAGGGCTTCATCGACGAAGTTCAGGTACAAGCGGTCGTGCTGTCGAGCGACAAGCAATCGGATCCTGACGTGCTGGCGATGAACGGCGCTTCGGCCGCGCTGCACATTTCGCCGTTGCCGTTCCATGGCCCCATCGCCTCGGTGCGTGTCGGCCGCGTGAATGGTCAGTTTGTCGCGTTCCCGACGAACGAAGACCTCGAAGAGAGCGACATTGATCTGATCCTGTCGGGCATGAGCGACAAGATCGCCATGATCGAAGGTTTCGCCCGCGAAGTGTCCGAAGAAGAGATGGCTGCGGCTATTGAATTCGGCCACGGCGTGATCCGCGAGATCATCGCGCTGCAGCAAGAATTTCAAGACAAGGTCGGCACCATCAAGGCGGAAGTCAAGCCGTTCAACGATGGCGGCCTCTTCGATCGCCTGAAAGAAAAGTACTTTGGCGAGCTGCGTTCGGCGAAGCAAACGGTCGGCAAGTTGGCTCGCGCCGAAGCGGTCAAGATGGTCAAGGACCGCGCCCTGGCCGAGTTCATTCCTGACCCTGCCGCTGTGGGCGCGTTTACCGCGCCGCAGTTCGCCACCGCCTGGCACGACCTGACGGAAATGGTGGTGCGCGATTTGATCCTCGCTGGTACTCGCCCCGATGGTCGCGATGGCAAGACCATTCGCGCGATCCAGTGCCGCACTGGTGTGCTGCCGCGGACGCACGGCTCGGCCGTCTTCCAACGCGGTGAAACCCAGGCGTTGATCACGGTCACGCTAGGCACCACGCGCGATGAGCAACGCGTCGATGGCCTGTTCGACGAGTACGCCAAGAAGTTCATGCTCGATTACAACTTCCCGTCGTTCAGCGTCGGCGAATGCCGCCCGATCCGTGGCCCTGGTCGCCGCGAAATCGGTCACGGTATGTTGGCCGAGCGCAGCGTCAAGGCAGTGCTGCCTGATCCGGAAGAGTTCCCGTACACCGTCCGCGTCATCTCGGACATCCTCGAGTCGAACGGCTCGTCGTCGATGGC
>JAEZGD010000209.1 GCA_023417165.1 Planctomycetota bacterium | reverse complement strand
CCGAATGCCAAGGTTCTCGCATGGTCTTGGCAACGACGAAAAGCCGCTGGAGATCTCGACAACTATTGATGAGATAACGACTTCCGGCGCGCAAATTGCTTGACGCCGGTGCAACCACAAGATATTATCCAGTGCAAACCACCCCTGTATCCTGGATGATCGGCGGTGCTCTTCTGCGCTGGTTCTTCTCGCGGTTGCTAGCGGCTTTTCGGGACGGTCGCCACATGGGCAAAGCGGTTATTGTCGCGGGCTTGTTGCTGGTGGCGTTTTGCCCCGCGCCCGCCAGCGCGCTGAATCCGGAAAGTCCCGAGGTCAAAAAGATCGTCGCCAAGGCGGTGAAGTACCTCGAATCCTCGCGCGAAGAACGCCTGGGCGGGCGGTGTCTGGTCGCGATGGTGTTCGACAAGTTGGGGCACAAAGAAGACCATCCTAAAATCGCCGAGGCAATCACCGCTTGTAAGGCCGCCTGCCAGGTCGACGCCAAGGACATCAAGGAAGACATCTACAGCACGGGCTTGGCGATTGTGCTGCTATGCGAGTTAGACGCTAGTCGGTTCCGGCCAGAGATCGAGAAATTGCTGGCGTCGCTCGAACATCGGCAAAAGGGCCATGGAGGCTGGGGCTATCCGGCCGAGTCGATGCGCGGCGGCACCGGCGATACATCGATGACCCAGTACGGTGTCTTGGCGACGTGGCTGGCCTATCGCAATGGCATCGAAGTTTCGCCGGAGTCGATCGAGAAGGTCTGTAACTGGCTGCTGCGCACGCAAGATCCTTCCGGCGGGTTCGGCTATCAAGGTAACGACCCTGGCGATGGCAACTATAACCGCGTGATGCAGTCAGAGGTTCGCAATTCGCTGTCCGCAGCCGGTGCAGGAAGCTTGTATATCTGTGCCGATATGTTGAACCTCAAAACGATCACCGACGCCGAACGACTGGGGCGCGAGCTGCCGCCGGCGCTAGTGCTCGTCGAAGATGGCGCAGCGAAGGCCAGGCGTCCCTCCACCGATCGCGTGCCGGCCAAGATGATGACCCGCGCGCTGACCGACGCCAATGCCTGGCTGACGCAGAACTATACGGTCGAACAATCGAGCTGGAATCTCTATCACTTGTACGCACTTGAGCGGTATCACAGCTTTCGTGAGTTGGCCGAGAACCTCAAGGATGACAATCCCAAATGGTACAACGATGTGGTTGCTCACCTCGGAAAAACCCAGTCCGACCAAGGCACGTGGAATTCGAGCTCTGGCGAAGCGGTAGACACGGCCTTTGGCGTGCTGGTGCTGATGCGCAGCACGAAAGTCGCCATTCAAAAAAGCTTGAAGCGCTTCGGCGATGGCCAACTATCGGGCGGGCGAGGTTTGCCCAGCGATCCGCGCGCGGTCACGCTCAAGCATGGCAAGATTGTGGGAGCGGCGGTCGCAGCTGAGATCGATGACCTGGTGGCGGTCCTCGAGACGGGCGAAGGCTCGAGCTTCGAATATCTCACGAACCATCCCGAAGAACTCAAGCTCGCGGACGATCCCGCCCAGCGAAAAGACCAGGTGCTGCGCTTGCGGCGATTGGCTGCGGCGGGGCCCTTCGAGTCGCGTGTGACTGCGGTGAAGCTACTGGGGCGGGCACGCGATTTCGAGAGCGTTCCGGTGTTGATCTATGCTCTGAGCGATCCCGATGCGCGGGTGGCGCGCGAAGCGGAAGCGGGCTTGCGCTTTGTCGCGCGGCGGTTTGGCCCTTCGACCATGCCGGCCAAAGCCACACCAGAGCAAAAGAAGCAGGTCATTGATGCCTGGACCAAGTGGTACGCTTCGGTCCGTCCCGAGTTGGCTGAAACAGAATCGAGACAGCCGTAACGCCATTTGTCCTTCGGAACAAAACGCACGTGAGCGCTAAGGTAACCTCCTCCAGCGGCCCTGCCCCGCCCACGCACGAAGTGCAGTTGGGCGTGACGACCTACGAAAAGGTCAGCAGCCTGTTGGTGGCGCTGTTGATCATATTGGGTGCGACGGTGGCGGCCATGTTCATTGTGGTCGTAACGATGCGCGCCTTGGCAGCGACGCATCAACCGGTGACGGTGACGATTGCCGAAGAAGGTCTCGGCCGCGGCGATCACGAAGCGGGCATCGCGCGCGATGCGAAGAACACGCAGGTCGATGATCTCGACGAGTTCTTTCCGCCGGAGATGACCGAGCCGATCGACGCGCTCAGCACCGTGATCTCGGCGGACATGACTGTGCTCGAAAGCTTGGACGATCCGCTATCGACCTTCGGCACTGGCACAGGCCAAGGCGACAGTCGCCCCGCGGGCCCGCCAGGCGAAGGTGATGGCGACGTCGTGCCGCGCTGGGAACGGTGGCAAGTACGATTTGCTTCGGCTGACCTGACCGCATATGCCAAGCAACTCGACTTCTTCAAAATCGAATTGGCAGCAATGGGCGGCGGCAAAGAACTGGTCGACTACGCAGCCCAATTATCACAGCCGCAGCCCAGCCGGCGCTCCGGCAACAGCGCCGAAGAAAAACGTTTGTACATGACCTGGCGCAGCGGCGAAATGATCGAAGCCGACAAGGCCCTGCTGACCAGTGCCGGTATTGATATTAACGGACGGGTCATCCTCCAGCTATATCCGCCGCAGACCGAAACGCTGCTGGCCGAGCTGGAGCAGAAGCAGCTTGGCATGCGTGCTTTAAAAGATGTGCGGCGAACGGTGTTTGGCATCCGCGAGCAAGCGCAAACGTACGAGTTTTATGTGATCGCGCAAGAGTACCGTTTCGTTCCTTAATTGGATACACGCAGTACAATAAATCTTGGGCCGCTAACTTCCTGAACTTTTCCGACGAGTGGCTATGGACCAGTTGATGGGTATTTTCGACAAGTCGATCTACGGCTTGTTGCTGGCGGTGACGTTGTGGGGCGCGTTTTGCCTGGCGTTGATCTGGACGCGCGTGGCATCCAAACGCTTTCGCAGTGAGCAAGCGCTGCGCGAGTTTTTACAGCCGGTCGAGGCCGCGCTCGAGCAAGGTGACTTCGCCAAGGCGATGACGCTGGTCGAAGGCGATAGCCGCGCGCTGCCGCAACTGGCCGAGATGGCGATCGCGAATCGTTCGCTCGGCTATGCGAAAGTGAAAGAGCTAGTGGTCGATCGCTTTCAACGCGACGTGCTGGCCGATCTCGACTATCGCATGAGCTGGGTGAATACGGTGATCAAGACTGCGCCGATGCTCGGTCTCTTAGGAACCGTTGTCGGCATGATGGGAGCGTTCGGCAAACTGGCTGGCGCCGAGACGGTCAAGGCCACCGACCTGGCGAGCGACATCAGCTTCGCGCTGATCACGACTTGCTGGGGCCTGACGGTGGCGATTCCGCTCATCATGTGCATGGCGAGCATCAACGTGCAGATTCAAAAGATGGAAGACCTGGTGTCGCTCGGTTTGGCGCGGTTCTTCGATGCCTTTAAGAGGGGCCTGGCGAGCACGCCCCGGCGTTAAGCGATGATCGACGAGATTCCCGATCAGCATAGCCACTTGCACAAGGTCGACGAGATCGCCGACGATCCGCCAGTGCGCTTTCAGAAGCGAAAGCGCGCCGATGACGAGATGGATATCACGCCGATGATCGACATGACCTTCCTGCTGCTGATCTTTTTCCTGGTGGCGTCGCGCATTGACGCCTCGCCCGGCGTCGATCTGCCGGCGGCCAAGTATGGTGTCGCGGTGCCGGTGAAAGACGCCGTGTTCATTAC
>JAEZGD010000202.1 GCA_023417165.1 Planctomycetota bacterium | reverse complement strand
GCACAAAGTCGGGAGCCGACGGCAAATCGCCTTGGACATCGGGCGCGTGCATCGCGACGACGAGCGCTCGCGGAGCACCGGGGCGCGCGAGGCTAAAGGCAACGGCTTCGGGATCCAGACGCGTGGCGACGTGCGTCCAGCCATAAAAATGCTGGCGCACCTGGTTCGAAAACCGTTCGCGCGGGGCCTGACTCACGTCTTGGTTCCAATCCAACTCGCCGAGTTCGGCAACCTCTTGGACCAATTGCTGCTGATGGACCACGGGCGACTGCGCGACGTAGTTCCAGACTCCGAAACTGACCAGCAAAGCTGCAGCGATGGCCAACACGCCCAAAGCCCAGCGCCGCCCTGCACCCGACTGCACAGCGGGCGAGGGCGCGGGCTCAACAGGAACCGCGGCCGTCGCGGGCGCGAGTTCCTGGTCCACTGCGGCGCGAAGTCGCTGCGCCAGGCCAGTGGGAACGGGGATGGGTTCGGCAAATACGGTAGAAAGCTGATCGTCCCAGGCGTGCATGCGCTGAAGGTCCGCCGCCAGTTCAGGATCGCTGGCCAGTAGCTCGCGCAGTTCGAGCGCCTCGGCCGCGGACAATCCTTGATCGACCGCGTCGGCGCGACTGGCTTCCATCAACTCGTGTAGGCGGTTCTGTTCCATCGCAATTACCTTCCCGGCTCCGCCGTGGTTGGCTGTGTAAACATGACTGTACGGCGGTCCGGCCGCAAAGCCAATTCCACCTCAGACGCTTCCTGCCCAATCAGCAAAGTCCGCAAACGCTGCTTTGCCCTGGCCAGGCGGCTCATCACGGTGCCGATCGGCAAGTCCAACTGCTCCGCAATTTGCTTGTACGAGCTGTGCTCGAAGTAAAACATCGTGACGACAATCCGGAACTCCGGCGGCAACTGATCGAGAGCGTGCTGCAATTCGGCGCTGTCGAATTCGCGAGGCGGGGGCACATGCCCCGGCACCGCGTCCAGGTTCAGCTCCAAATTGCCCGCCGCCACTGGGTGCGGCTTGCGACAGCTTTTCAGGAAGCAACTTCGCAGCACCGCAAACAGCCAGCCAGCGACGTGCTGCGGATCGCGGACCTGGTCGAGCTTGCGACAAGCGATCATAAACACTTGCTGCACAAGATCTTCCGCGTCGGTACTGGAACCGCTGAGCCGATAGGCATAGCGATACAGCGCCGCGTGATGCGTCTCGATCAGTCGGTCGAGCAGCCACCGATCCTCTGCCACGCCCCCTCCTTCAGCTGGACAAGCAGCGCACGGCTCCGCCCCAGGGTTCGCCTGGGCCAGGCCGGCGTCCGGCAAGTTTCCGTTGTCCGCTTGTTGAGAACCCACGAACGGATTCCTTATTCCCCAGATTTGCCAAAACTTAACTAGGGGCTATGTTTGCCAGTCACTCCATGGTGCGCCGCGATTTACCACGGCAGCATCGCCCACCGGATGACACTCCCCATTAGACTGGCATCCCCCGGTCTTCCACAACCGCCTGCCAGTAATTCCCTAGCTGGCAAAAAATATTTGCCCCATGGGGAATAACCGGCCCAATTGCCGGATCGTGTCTCCAGAGACGCATCTTTGCGTTGCCACAAAACCAGAAAGGATTTCTCCATGAAGAAGTTGTTTGCTTTCGCTGTTCTGTGCGGTGCCGTTTCGTTCGTTGGTTGCGCCAAGCCTGCCGACACCAAGGCTCCGGCCGAAACGCCTGCTGCCACCACTCCGGCTGCTGAAGGCGAAGCCGCCCCGGCTCCTGCCGCCGAAGGCGAAGCTGCTCCGGCTCCTGCCGCTGAAGGTGAAGCCGCTCCCGCCCCGGCTCCGGCCGCTGAAGGCGAAGCTGCCCCGGCTCCGGCTGAAGAAGCCAAGCCCGAATAAGTTTCGTGCAATTGCGAAATGGGCAGGCGTTGTAAATCGCCTGCCCATTTTTTGTTTCTTGAGTCCCTATCGCTGTGTTATTGGCGTTTGGGCCGTGGCACACGAGCGCGGCCCTTGCTCGCGCGGCCCCGTTTGCCGCCGCCGATGCCTTTGCCGATCTTTTCGTGATCGGACTTCTTCTCGCCGACCGAATCGCGCATCCGCGTGATGCGATCGCGAATCTGAGCCGCGCGTTCGAAGTCGAGCGCCTCTGCGGCGGCCAGCATCTCGGTTTCCAGTTCCTGAATGTATTCGTCGGTAATGTACTCGCTGTCGTCGCCGCGACCAACAGCCGCATTGGCTTTGCGATGCGCGGCCGCTTCGGCTTCAATGCTGGCGCGAATGTTCTTCTTAACCGTCACCGGCGTAATGCCGTGCTCTTGGTTGTACTGCTCCTGAATCGCGCGACGACGGCGCGTTTCATCGATGGCGCGCTGCATCGAGTCGGTCATGTTGTCGGCATACAAGATCACCTTGGCATTAACGTTACGGGCCGCGCGACCAATCGTTTGAATCAGCGACGTCTCGCTGCGCAAGAAGCCTTCTTTATCAGCGTCCAAGATCGCCACCAGCGACACTTCGGGCAAGTCGAGCCCTTCGCGCAACAGGTTGACGCCGACCAGTGTTTCGAATCGTCCTTCGCGCAAATCGCGCAGCAGTTCGACGCGTTCGAAAGCGTCTAGTTCGCTGTGCAGCCACTTGCACGCCACACCTTGCTCGCACAGATAGGTCGATAGATCTTCCGCCAGGCGTTTGGTCAGCGCGGTGACCAGCACGCGTTCGCCGAGCGCGGTGCGCTCGCGAATTTGTTCCAGCAAGTGCGGCACTTGCCCGCGCGCAGGCACGACTTCGATGATGGGATCCAGCAAACCGGTCGGACGAATGATCTGCTCGACGACTTCGCCGCCTGTCTTTTGCAGTTCGTATTCGCTGGGCGTGGCGGAAACGTGAATGACTTGCTTCGCCTTTTGCTCCCATTCCTCGAACTTCATGGGGCGATTGTCGAGCGCGCTAGGCAAGCGAAAACCGTGCTCGACCAGCGTCATCTTGCGGCTGCGATCGCCAGCATACATCGCACGAATCTGCGGCACCGTCACGTGCGATTCGTCGATAAACAGCAGAAAATCATTGGGAAAATAATCATATAGCGTATCGGGCGCAGCACCCGGTGCGCGGCCCGATAGTGGCCGGCTGTAATTCTCGATGCCGGGGCAATGACCGACCTCCAGCAGCATTTCGATATCGAACCGCGTGCGCGCGTTGAGCCGCTGCGCTTCGAGCAGCTTGCCGGCGCCGCGCAGCTCTTCCAACCGTTGTTCCAACTCTTCCTTGATGGCATCGACCGCTTGCGCCACGCGGCTCTCAGGCATCACGAAGTGCTTCGCCGGATAGATGAACAGCTCTTGCTGCGTGGCGATCGTTTCGCCGCTGGTGGGATTGATGAACGAAAGCTGCTCGACCTCGTCGCCCCACAACTCAATCCGCACCGCGAACTCTTCGTACGAAGGCCACAGTTCGATGCAATCGCCGCGTACGCGAAACTTGCTGCGCGCGAAGGCCACATCGTTGCGCTCGTACTGGATATCGACGAGCTTCATCAGCATCTCGTCGCGGTCGAGAATCTGTCCCTTGCGCAGCGGCACCATCATTTGCTTGTAGTCGGCCGGCGAACCCAAACCATAAATGCTGGAAACGCTGGCGATGATGATTACGTCTTTGCGGCTGACTAGCGAACTGGTAGCCGCGAGGCGCAAGCGGTCAATCTCTTCGTTGATCGACGAATCTTTCTCGATATAGATGTCGCGCTGCGGGATATACGCTTCGGGCTGGTAATAGTCGTAATAGCTGACGAAGTAGTGCACCGCGTTGTGCGGGAAGAACTCTTTGAACTCGCCATAGAGTTGCGCGGCCAACGTCTTGTTGTGCGAAATCACCAGCGACGTCTTCTGCACGTTCTGAATGACGTTAGCCATCGTGAACGTCTTGCCCGAACCGGTCACGCCAAGCAAACATTGCTGCGCCTTGCCTGCCAGAACGCCGGCGGTCAGTGCCTCAATGGCGGCCGGCTGATCGCCGGCGGGTTCGTAGGGACGGACGAGCTGAAAATCCACGAATCGTTCCTTCTTCGGAAGCCAGGCACAGTTCGCTGCGGTGCGCAGAGGCCAATGGGTAAGGATAGGCCTCGCTGCCGCGAGAGAGTAGATGCGATCGTCGCTATCCTGTCAGGTTTTGCGGCCAGCGGCTTTCCCAAGGCCCAGGGCAGGGGAGGTTTTTCAACATGGCACGGTTTAGATGTACTCGACGCAAACTATTGTGGCGCGGTAGTTTCCGGCGATTTTCCGAGCCATTTTTCACATCGTACTTGTTGAAAAACCACCTTCAGGGGGCTTGGCCGCCACCCGCACGTTTCGAGCGAATCGGTCGCCCCTTTGCCGAACCAGGAAGTGTACGCACGACCACCTGCCCAGGCAAGTGTGCCGTAGTTTCTTATCCAATCATCGGGGTGCCACTGGCCTCCGGCCAGTGCCGGGTTCAAGTAATCGCATCCACCTACTCTGGCACTTCACTTCATGCCTTTTCATTACGGATCGAGCCTGCAAGAACAGCTAACCAAGTGACGCGCGCTTTTCGATGGCAACCGGTTCTCTGGGATTCCAGCCGTAATGAAAAGGCTCGGAATCAACAGCCACGAGGACTCGTGACCGCGACGAAACACAGCACTGGCGGGGACGCCAGTGGCACCACGCACCGCGACCTATACAGGGCAACGAGCAACTGCCTAGTGAAGACGATTCAGGGGACTAACTTCCCAGTTCGGGTTTGGAGCGCCTTAGCGTTCGGCGGTCGCGTCGATCCGTGGCAACGGACGCAAATAAGGCGTAATGCGTTCCAGCGTTTTTGGCCCAATCCCGCGCACGCGCCGCAAGTCGTTGTGATCGCGAAAAGGACCGTTGGCCGTGCGATCTTCAATGATCCTTCGCGCCAGCGATTCACCCACGTCCGGCAACAGCAGTAAGTCCGCGACGCCGGCCGTGTTGAGATCGACCCAATACTGCGT